>CAZHSJ010000079.1:0-11799 GCA_964535225.1 Uncultured Candidatus Berkiella sp.
CATGAAAAATAGACTTATTTTAAAAACGTTGATCGGCACGGCCTCAATTTTATGCACCTATGCATCTTTTGCTGAAAAAAATTTATTTTTAAATCGCGATGTTCAACAATCGATGCAAGAGCTAAACCAAACCAGCAGTAGCATTCAAAAAATAAATATCATTTTTAAAAACTGTCAGATGAAGCAAGCGTGCATTTTAAAGGCGCTTTCTGAATTAGCTAAAACACAAAATGATTCTGTTGCAAAATACATGCTTGAGGAACTATCTAAGCAGGCTGCTTTTAATTTTGATCTCTATAACAAGTGTTTTGAAAAGCAAAAAGCAAAAGTCGATCTCGCTTTAAGTGTTTGCATTACCCAGTCAAGGCAACCCCCTCTGTTAAGCGATAAATCAGGTTGTTTTGAGAAAGCCTTACTTAGCTTAGTCGAAAGCGGTAATACGGTCGCCCAACAAGTACTTATTTCCCTGTACGAAACACAAAAAGATAACAAAAAGTTAAATGATTTATATGAAAAAATTGGTAAGCTTGGTCCAGATTTGTTTCTTAAACAAAACAAGGAATGTGACGAGGGGTTAAACAAAACAAATAAATAAAATCCCCTATTAATATAAGGGTATTACCCAAAAGATAACAAGAGGGGACTTTCGCCCCCCCTTTCTAACAAGCTAAAAGCTAATTAATTTTAGTCTTCAGCAGGTGTGTTAGCATCAGTTTTAGCAGCATCCGTTTGGGTAGAGGTACCTTGTTGGAGCTGATTAGCTGAGTTATTCATGTCTTGCTTCATATCTTGAAGCTTTTTATCTGCATCAGAAGCTTGCTGTACAGCGTTATGCTGGCTAGCAGTTTCGTCTATAGCTAAATTGGTTGTGGTTTCATTTAAGCTATGGCCGCCACCAGCTGGAGCGCTAGGGGTGGTTGTGTCTGTACCTGTGCCAGAAGCTGGCTCTGTCTTTTGCGTAGCATCGGACTTTGGTTCTTCTTTGTTTTCAGCTTTTGAGCAAGCACCGATAGCTAAGCACGCAATCATGGCAACAAGCAGTTTGGTTTTCATAGTTTCTCCCTTAAATTAACTAACTTACGAATACATATTTTGTGATATTTTTGCATACCATACCTGAGTTGACTCAGAAAGGGAATGACATATTGTATAATCCCTTTACCAAAGTAGTATGATAGCCTCTGCAAATAAAAATAAGGTCCTATTGTGTACGATGCGCTTATAATCGTAAATGGTGAAATACCTACACCAGCATCTTGGCAAGACCTTTCTTACCGCACCCTTATCTGTACTGACGGTGCTGCAAACTTCCTTTCGCAATTCACTATCACGCCAGACATCATCATTGGTGATATGGATTCTATCGCTGTTGGCACTCATATTGCTACGGCTAAATCGCTACAATTGCACTTTCCAGAAACAAAAATTGATATTAATGAGGATCAAAACACGACAGATTTCGAAAAAGTTCTTTTTTTTGCAAAGCAGAACGACTTAAAACGTATTCTTTGCGTGGGGGCATTGGGAAAGGCGGCTGATCATGCGCTCTATAATTTAAGTTTAATAGCTCGTTACCAAACAAAATTAGATATAACTTTGTTAAATGTTTATGACCATCATCGACAATGGATTTTTCCACTTCAATCAAATACCCGCATCTCAACTGCGGGCCTTGCCATGGTTTCGCTTTTTCCATTACCAGAGTGCGTTATAAGTACTAAAGGGCTCCAATGGGAGCTCAATCAAGAAAGCCTTTCTTTGTTCGGTAAAGGCGCTATTCGTAACCAGAGTGTATCCCCTACCGTTGCTATTACAACCAAAGGCGTCTGTCTTTGCTTTGTAACCTGTGAAGCTCCCCCTATTATCTCGTTCTCTTAAATGCCAACCTATTGAAATCTTTAGCTATTTAAATTACCATTTTAAAAAATAATCTGATGATCCTGCCCGCTCAGTGGACCAGTGGTCAGCGGTTACTAGCAATATTACCCTACAATGTGATAAATTTAAGCTAATCTTCTAAATATATAGCTCTTGAATGGAGGGCACACCATGGCCGACGTAAGAGAAATCCAGCGAAGCTGGGACGAATTCGTTAAAGAATACAATTACATCATGAAATTCGGTGTTCAAGCGCTGCAAGAAAGGCTGAACCAACGCGCCGCAGCACAAGGGCAAACTTATCGCCTTAAGGATAATGATGTTGCCGATATTATGCTGGATCTGCAAGGCCAGTTAGGCAATGCTCTTGATAAATCACTGAAGCTTGTAAACGATGAGTTGAAACAACGTCAAACCCCCCGTGGTGATTTTCGCCCTGAAATAGAAGAAGGTTTGGTTGCCAAAAGAACCCGTCAATTTGAAGCAGCGCCTTGGGCTGAAAAATTCGATTTTGCTGCCGATACCCGTGTTCAAGATTCATTCGATGACTTCAAAAACCTGGTAGATGCGCAAAACCAAGCTGATCCTGACAGACGCAATGAATTAGTGAATCAATACAAATTGAAGCTACAAATGGATATGAGCAAGCGGCTTGAGAACAAACTTAAAATGGATTATGTTCCCAAGATGAAACCCAGAGCGCCTGGTCAAACGACACCTTAAAGGATTTACTCTACTCCAAAATAAGGAGTTGTTTCCATGTCCCTTTCTAAGGAAATATTGAAGGGATCTTATCAAGGGGTGCAACAACTCCTTGATAAGGGAGCATCTGTCAACGTGATAGATGAATATGGCTATACACCACTCATTCACGCCACCGTTACCCAAAAAAAAGACATTGCTAAACTGCTTTTAAAACACCATGCCAGCGTTAACGTTGCTGATATCAGTGGCTCAACACCACTTCACTGGGCCATTGATATTAACGATCTTGAGCTTTGCCAGCTTTATTTAGATAATGGTGCAAATCCAAACGCTTATACGTCTAGCGGCCAACCTGCCTTATTTTATCCCCTATTACGTAACAATAAAGACTTAGTGAAATTACTCGTTAATAAAGGGGCAAATCTTGATTTTGCAAAAGATTTTATCTTAACAAAATTAGTGGGCCACAGGTTCGAACTAAAGGGCAATACGGATGTGGTTAACGCGCAAGGGTTGTTTATCTCTATTGACTTAGAGGGATTTTACCTTGAATTTACCTTAAACGTTATTCGTGAGTCTTTGGAAAGATTTATTAACAGTTATCTTGCAAATCGCATGGATATCCATGTTAAAGAGTTGGAACAAATCATACGTTCTTTTTTTAATGCTTCTGCCTTACGAGAGTATAAACACTTTCATAAAAATGTTGAGGCTAATAAAGACTATATTCACTCTCTTTTGGCAAAAGATTTACTGCTGCTGCCCGTTTCCTACCAAGCGCATGCCATTAATTATATTCAATATGATAAATTTTTGGCAAAATGCGACAGAGGCGTTGAGAAAATGACTGATCCTATTGTTATCTATACCTTAGGAAAACCACAAAATCTTACCAAGGATCTTTATATTGATCTACTTTACACCCCTAAAACAGCACAGTTTATTAAATTTGATTTACACAAAAAATTAGGGTTAATCCCCTATGCCAAGCTCCCAATTAAACACCAAATTACCGGTAACTGCTCCTGGGCAAATACAGAATCTTCTGTTCCTACTATGCTATATATGCTGCTACATAAACATATTAAAGATAAAACAAAAATATCGTCTTTAGTAAATGAAATAATGAATTTTTACTTTGCTTGGTTAGAGTGGGATAAAGATCGCGCCATTGAGGATGCCTTACTGGGCTTTGATAAAATGTCTTTTGCGCGCCAAAAGGCAAGAGCTTCCTTACTTGGCGCTGTGCTATTTCAATCCTGCTTGCCAAGTAAGCCAAGAGATGTTGCGCGTGCGAAAAAAATATTAGCTATTCTTATCCGAAAAGAATTTCAATATGTTGTGCGAATTTATGCTAATATCTTTGTTCGCGGCAGAAAGTCTTCCCAAGGAATGGCTTTTCAACGCCTTATTGAAATGTGCGGCTACAAACTAAGCCAATTTTCTAATTAACCTATGCAAGACACTATTTATTTTCTACTTTTATTATTCGCCCTTGGCATGCTTGCCCCTCTATTTATTCGGCTCTGGCGTTTTTATGATCGCAAACGCGTTTATGGAAAAATTATCAAAGCACTTGCAGATTTATACCGCGATACCGACACTTTCAACATAGCGAAAGAGGCTAATAAACAAGCTAAAACTGAATACCTGTATGGAGAAATAGACACAGTAACCTTACTTGATTTACTAGCCAAAATTAACATAAAACCACAGCAAACCTTTTATGATTTGGGCTCAGGCGCAGGTAAAACCCTAATTGCCGTTAAGCTGCGTTACCCCAAGCTTCGGGTGATTGGTATTGAACTGGTGAGCGCCTTACATCGCCTTGCCCAAGATAAATATGCGCAATACCTTAAAGAACAAGACAAATCATTGCCTTCCTTTGATGTGGTACACCTTCAAAGCAATTACCTGGAATATAATTTTAACAATGCGGATATTATCTTTGTTAATGCTACCGCTATAAGCGAATCATGGCACCTATTATTGGAAAAATTTAAGCAACTTAAACCTAAGACTTTTATCATCATTACCAGTAAAACCTTGCCTACCAATCTCTTTATAAAACATTATGAAGGTATGGAGCAAATGAGTTGGGGGCTAACCTCAACTTATATTTATGAAAAAAAATAATGCACATAAAAAAAGGGCGCTTTAATCAGCGCCCCTTCATGATTAAAACAAAATGCAATTTAAAACATCATTTTAAATTTCATCTTAACAGGCTCAACGTCCAAATCATCTGAGGCATCATCGGTAGGATCCTGTTCACCAAATCCAAAGGCGCTTGTGACATAGCTATAAAGTGACTGTGCAGGCTTTTTAGGTTCAAAAGCATGCTTTAAGTTGTCAGCTATATTTTGATTAATTGTGTTTACCCCTGCGATTTCCTCTTTAGAAAAACGTAAGGCATCTGGTCGATATCGCCTTGCATGCGATACTAGCACGTCAACACTTTCAGGATGATTTTCGTTCGCGAGCTGCAAAATGGTATCATGCAGTTCCTTAGATTTCATCTCAACGGCTAAAACACCAGGTTGCTTGAGTAAATCAGCCATGTTGTTACGTCCAAGCAAGGTTGCCAAATTTGTAGAATGAGGCGCCAGCTTAAAAGAGATGGCAAGGAAAGCATCTGAAAGAAACTTAACCCCGTAGGTTTTGGTATAATCTAACAATTCACTTTCTGCTTTGGCTTTGTCCGTTGTGGTAGTTAGGTTTTCTAACAAACGCGCCACTTTAAGTTTTGCTACTCTCTCTTGCATATTCTCTAATGAAAGCACATCTTCACAAAAATTCTCTTTGCACCATTGTTCAACGGGCATAGCCACTGCTTTTTCAAATTCAATGAGATCAACACCCAATTCTAAAAATTTAACCAGCATGGGCGCTTCTTTAGGCAGGGCTGGAACGTTAGCATTTAATAACGTATCTAAAATGTAGGGCAACACCTCAGGATTTTTCCACGTGAGTGTTTCACTCACCGCTTCTAAGTCATTTTTTCTAAGCTTACTTTTAAACGCTTGGCTCACGTCTGCCGGCAGCACATAATCTGCAATGTAACCAATTTGAGTGGTTGGCTGTTGATAATGTTTAAACAAAAGCTCTAAGGTGTCTACATCATTTGCAGCAACGGCCTCGCGTAACTGATCTTGCGTATGCATAATACGCAAAAATTGCTCTACATCAAAATTATTATGAATTGCCTTTTTTTGCTTTATCAGCCATTGTTCCACGCCTTCTGCCTTTCCTAGATTGAATAAAGCTCTTGATAAGCTTAACGTGTCCCATTTCCCTTCGTTAAAAAGATAGCTAGCAACTTCTTGTCTTTTCTTTTTTAACTGCACGCTCAGCGTAAGATCTGAATCGTCTAATAAAGCAACCAGTAGCTCGCCGCTAATGGTAGGCGCGGTTTCGCTCATTGCTACAAAGCGTTTTACCACATCTAATTTGCCTGCTAATGCAGCATATTGTAAGGTTGTTTGTTGATGATTTTGCGTTAAAGATGCACCTAGCGCCATGATGAGTTCCCCCGATCTGATTTGTGAATAACAATGCTGTATCTGTTTTATTTTTTAATATAGTAATTTTTATGACTTATAAAGGCTACTCAAAGAAGACAACCTGATGCATTTCCCGGATAAGCGGCGCTCTTTGCGTAGGAGAATATACACGGGCGGTATTCTTCTGCTTAAAGAGGTGATATATGATGGGAGATTGACGATAAGGGATAAGCCTTGGAACAACTGACAACAATACAGCTCATTGCTATCTGGATTTTACCGATAGTCTTTGCCGTTACCTTGCATGAAGCAGCTCATGGCTACGTTGCGCATAAATTTGGTGATAACACCGCTTACTTACAAGGCCGAATCACAGCCAACCCGCTAAAGCATATCGATATTTTAGGTACCGTGATCTTACCCATGTTTTTAATGCTTACCACCAATTTTGTCTTTGGCTGGGCAAAACCTGTGCCGGTTGATCAACGCAACTTACGTCACCCCAAGCGCGATTTTGCCATTGTGGCCCTGGCAGGCCCCCTTTCTAATTTCTTAATGGCTTTATTTTGGATGGCTATTCTAAAACTCTGCCTTGTATTGCCCAAACACGAATATTTGCTTTGGCCCGTGTATATGTCCCAAGCCGGTGTGATGATTAATGTGGTGCTGATGGTCCTCAACCTTATTCCCATCCCCCCCTTAGATGGCAGCCGCTTTTTTGCCTATTTGCTACCCAGCCCTTGGGATGAGCGCTTTAACAAAATAACCCCTTTTGGGATCCTTATTATTTTGGGACTCATCATCACGGGGGTTTTAACTAAAATAATGCTGCCTTGCATTACGTTTGTGCAAAATGCCCTGTTGGTGCTTTTTCAGATCCCTATTAAGTAATCAAAGCATGCAACTACAATAAAAACACAGTATCTTGCCGATAGCTTTTATTGCTAAGTCCGTTTATCATTCTCGTCCTGTTACCCCGTCTATATTACTTATTTAACCGTTTAAATGTATGTTATCTTACTTTCAGCGCAACATGATGGTGAAAACCCGCTATGAATAAACCAGTTTTTCCGCAAGACTATTCCTTTAAATTATCTGATTCCATTTTTGGATTACAAACCCTGTTCATTGCCTTTGGCGCAACCGTGCTTGTGCCCATTATCACGGGGATGGATCCAAGCGTTGCTTTGTTTACCGCAGGTATAGGCACGTTAATTTTCCAAGTGATTACCAAAGGGCAAATTCCGGTCTTTTTAGGCTCGTCCTTTGCGTTTGTGCCAGCAACTATTTATAGCATGGCAACCTGGGGACCAGAGCAAACCTTATTCGGACTTGCCGTGTGCGGTATTGTGTATTTCGCCATGAGTTTGTTGGTGTATGTGCGCAGCCAAGAATTTGTAAACCGCTTATTCCCGACCTTAATTACCGGCCCCATCATTATGAACATTGGTCTTGTTTTGGCACCGGTTGCCATTAACATGGCCATGGGTAAAACCGGCAAGGGCGATCCTATCCCTGGTTTAGAACAAAATACGGCCCTGATTGTTGCAGGCATTGCTTTGCTAGCCACTATCGTGACGCGGTTATTCGGCAAAGGCCGTTTAGCGCTTATCCCCATTTTAGTCGGCATTGTATTTGGCTATATCGCCAGTTTATGGGTTGGCATTGTGGATTTGTCTGCCGTCATGAGCGCAGATTGGTTTCAACTACCTCATTTCAGAACGCCAGAACCCAATTGGCAAGCGGCTTTATTGATGATCCCCATTGCCGCTGTTTCTGCGATAGAGCATATCGGTGATATCGTTGCCATTGGTGGTATTACGCGACGTAACTATATTCGTTACCCTGGCTTACACCGTAGCTTATTAGGCGATGGCGTGGCCACCGTGGTTGCTTCTTCTATTGGCGGCCCCCCCAGCATTACTTATGCGGAAGTGACTGCCGGTGTTGCTATTACTAAAACCTATAACCCCGGTATTATGACCTGGGCCAGTATTGCCGCCATCTGCTTAGCCTTTGTAGGCAAAGTTGGCGCATTCTTGCACACCGTACCAACCCCGGTGATGGGTGGCGTATTAGTCTTATTATTTGGTGCCATTACCGTTACCGGTTTGCATTTGTTAGTGCAAAGCCAGTACGACCTTATGAATCCACGAAATATGACCATTGTGGGGATCGTACTCGTTGTACCTGTAGGCGGTTTAACCTTAGGTGCCGATAACTTTGTTATTAGTGGTATTGGTCTTGGTGGTTTGGCGGGAGTATTGCTTAATATTCTCTTACCCGAGACTAAAGACTCTAAAGCGGCCGTTGCTTAGTCATCAAGCACGGCCCGAATATCTGAAAAAACGAGGGGAGTTATTTAAATAACAGCACACATGATGTTAAAATAGCCATTACTTGCATAAATTGGGGCGTTATTGGGGAACATGCAAAAAGGGCCGACAATTAAAGAACTTATTCAATGCATTAAAAATGGCGAAGAAGGCAAAGCCCATGCGCTTATTGCGCAAGATCCTACCCTTTGCGCCCAATCCTACTCGATCGGCCTCACCCCGCTTATTGCTACCGTCTTTTTTAAAGAGTATAACGTCAGCCCTGATTTTTTTAACTTTCTACTGCAGCATCCTCACACTGACGTCAATGCCGTTAATAAATATGGCGCTGGCGTTGTACACTTTCTCACTCTACAAAACCGCTTTGATTTGCTGCATCAATTATTAGAGAGTAAAAAAGAATGCCTCAATATAAATGCATTAACGAATGAAAATTTAAGCTCAGTCTATTTAGCCAGCGAAGATGGCGCAGCAGAAGCCTTGGGACTTTTACTTCAAAAGAATGCAAACATTAAAACGCCTAATAAGCATCTACAATCGCCTTTACATGTTGCCTGTCTTTTTGGCCAAAAACGAAGTGGACCAAGACAAACGCCAATCGAGCCTACCACTTTAACCCAGTATGAAGTGTGTATTAGCTTATTATTAAACGCTGGTGCAGATCCGAACGCATCCGATGCGACTGGAAGCACACCTACACATTATCTTGCAAGCGCTGATATTCCTGCAGAATCTAAGGAAAGAATTTCTAAACTATTTGAAGAATATGGTGCAAATTCAGCGAAAAAAAGTCAAAAAGACTTAACGCCCGGTGATATTGCCGCCCAGCACTATGATCATGCGGCAATCTTTAATAGTAAAAAGGTCCCCCCGTTGCTTGTGCTTTGCATAAAAAGCATTCAAGCTAATAATCCCAAACAAATTGAAAAACTGCCAAGTGATATCACTGATAAATTTAAAAAGCTTAGCTTAACTCACAACTAAAAATAGCCACTGCCTTTCTTTCGATTTGAACTAGGTGAAGATTCGGGACTAACGGAAGAAGGCTTTTCTTCAGTAGATTTATTTAGACTACTTGAATGGGCACTCATCATGAGGGGGTTACGCGGCGGGTCACGCGGGAGATCGAACGAGGGTGAACGGTTAGAGTTTGGTGGATCATCCGGTTGATTCTCCATCATCCCATGCAATTTTCCAAGCAAATCATCTGAAGACTCAGAAAAATCAACTTCTGCTTCATTACCTACTGTACGAGGCGGCACTTCAAACACTTCGAGAGGCGGTTGGATTTTCTCAGCCTGTTGAATATCTTCTCTTGCAGATAGTACTAAGGCTCTTGCCTCTGAACGTTGACGAGGCGCAATAATTTCGCTCCCCTCCAATAAGGAATGCAAATAAGTCGCGCGTACATTTAAATTATCTGCTGCCTTTTTAATTTCATTAATTTCATTATGATTTTGTGGATTAGCTTTAACTTTTGCTGCTAATGCTTCTCTGGCATCTTGAAGATGTATCATTTCAGCGATCACACTTCGTTCAAACGCTGAACCAATCATGGGTACACTATTGCGCTTACTTGTACTCAAGTTCGTACTCGAGCGTTTTTTGCGCAAAACATCTGGCGATAGTCCTGCGGCTACCTGGCCTAAATAATTCTTTTCTCCTTGACCCGACAAGCGTGATTTTTCATTGGATTGAAAACGACGTAATAGACTGGCTGCAGCATCCTGAACATCTTTAAGTTTATCTCGTTTAACCTCCTGCCTTGCTATCCCTTCACAAATGGCTTCTTCAGACAGATTAACTGGGGGAGATTTTAATTTGTTAACGATAAATTTAGCAAGCTCAACGGAATGAGAGTGATCACTTCTTACTTTAGAATGTAAATATTCAAATAAAGGATCCCATTTATTCACATTCTTAGAATTAACATGTTTATCAACATATTCATCAATTCCTTTTTTGCGCTCAAATAAGGAAAAGCCCTTATAAAGCTCATGGATTCTTTCTGAAGAGGCCTTGAATTGGTGCGCAGGATCACCATTTAATGCCATTAAAATCGCTTGGCAAGCACGCTTTGTGTTCGTGTAGCTACAATTTCCCACTTTTTGACCTTGCAATTTTACACGTGATATTTCTTTCGGTTCCAGGTCCTGTAACATACTCAAAGAGAGAGGAGCAGCGTTTCGCTTGCGTTCCTTTGTACTTAACTCTCTCAAAATATTTGGCAGAAGCTTGCTATTGAGCGATTGAGGATTAATTTGGTAAGTTATGATAGCGTTATCCGTAAAATAATTACCTTTATCAACTACATAGAGTTTATCATTGTGTAACACAATAGCAGCAATATGTGCCTCAAATTTACAAGGAATAAGAACAGGTTTACCTGCTTTATACCGCTGCGCTTGACAGGTGTAATCATCATGATCAAAAGCCCTATCTAAAGAAGCATAGGTATTCGCCACTTCAAGCATAGCATTACATTCAAGCGTGGTATATTCCTTTCGGTTTGCAATACAATTTTGAAACTGTAATGCATTTTGCGTCATTTGCACTGTTGTGACATAATGTGAAAAACCCTCATAGCGATCACGTTCTCGCGCAGAGGCATTTTCCTCCTCTTGATGAACAAAGGTGGCACCTAAACCCAAACGATGGCCTAACATTTTCATATCCCGAATATCGTTGGCGACGACTAATCCATGTCGACAGTCAGCAGCTAATTGCTGCTTTTGTTCTAAGGCAGCCACCAATAGTTCAAGTTTTTTATCAGGTAAATTAACTTTCTCCCTTAAGGCATTTTTTCTGGCTTCTAAATTAGGATATTTTTCTAAAAATGCAGAAGGATCAGCAATAATTTCCTTGATCTGCGCTTTGTTTTCCTTAAGAGGTTCTCTGTAAGGCGGTAATGCTTTATTTTCTTCTACAATATTATAACAAGCCGAAGCGCCAACATCGTATACAATATTCTCTTCGAGTAATACAACGCCCTGACCATCTCTATTGAATAACCTTTTTGCTTCAATTTCAGGTAGCTCAAGATAACTTCTTGCCTCACCTGAGCAAGGAAGCAAATATCTAAACTGCATCACGGGTAACAATAATTTGTTATTGTCCTCATCCTGACACGTTGGGGAAAGTAGTTGCGACTGACATAATCCATTTTGCATAAAATAGCGCACAGCGAACAAATTATTAACATTAAAACACTTACCAATCGTCGTTTCTTGCAATTGCGCAGGGGAAGGCATTGCTTGCATTAATTTTTCTCTTACTGCGCCTTGCTGACACAACATTTCTAAGCGAGAAGCAACTAATCCAAACCTATTTGCGTTCATTCCAGCTAAATCAATCGCCATATTTTCATCTGCGTTGGG
>CAZHSJ010000080.1:0-11766 GCA_964535225.1 Uncultured Candidatus Berkiella sp.
GTAGTACTACTTCTAATAATTGTGAAACTGCTTCTTTTCCTGTATAATTTTTATCATTAATAGTAATTTCAAGCGTAAGCGGTAATTTAGCTGCAGGGAACGAACTAATAATTTCATTTAATGGTTTGGTTTTATCTATACTAATTTTTGAAAATAAAGTCTTGGATTTTTCATACGATACGGTATCATCTAATTTAGTCTCAACTAAATGATGTGAAAAATTAGTTTGAATAGAGTTAACCGCTTGATCTTGTACTTCTCTTTTTAATTGTTCAATCTTACTATGCAATACCCCTTTTAGTACTACCGTATTATCAGAGAATACTTCTCCTCTTTCGGTGTTAATAGGATCTTGCTTTTTTTTCTTATTTCCTTCAGTAGTAAAAGTTAGATCTGATTGCATAATGCCCATATAAGGAACGACCGCTTTGCCTTCTCTTTTACATTTCTCTTCTTCCTCTCGATAAGCTTTATATGCTTTGTCTGGATGAGTAACCTTTAATGCGTATTCAAGAATATGCTTGATTTCAGGGTGTTCCTTAATATAGGTGAGTCTATTGATAGCAGAATTGGTAAAAACAGAATTAATTGAATATACTGCTGGAAAGTTTCCTGACTCTAAAGCTTTTTCTAAGGCTTTTGCATATAACTTCGCTACATTTATTTGATGCGCAACAGATTTTGCTTGTAAAATATCTCTGATCCCTGTTGAGGTAACAAGATCAAAATTCACTGCAAAAGCATGAACTGCATTACTCATCACTTTATTTTCTGGTTTACTAAATGCGAGATTATAAAATTCAGACGGCTTCATGTTAATAATAAGACCAACAAATAAATTTCGAAGATCATTTTCTATTTTTACCGCATTCGCCTGCAACGCTTCTTGAGATATGTTTTCTTTAGCAAGATCAGTCTCAATATATGTCTTAATATCTGTCACATCAGGAACCTTATTGGAGAGCGCAGTTGTTTTTTCAGTTCTTTCTCTATTGTTAACAGAAACATCCTCTGAAGCGTTTTTAATTTTGTCTCTTAAATTTTCAAGTAATTTTTTTTCACTATCATTAAGCGGGACACGTTGCAACGCTGTATCAATAAAACCATTAAAACGAATAACCTCAGCATGCGTATCTTGTGTAGCGAAATTAGGAAAATATTCTTGCCTGCTATCTGCTAAAATAACTTTATTTAAAATTACTGTAGCATTTTTTAAAATGACTTCTCTGTTTTCTGATCTGCCTTGTTCATTATAAAACTCGTATAAATCGCTCATAATCAGTGCTGGTGTAACAATCTCAAGTAAACTAGCTGCACGTTTTACCAAATCATCCTCTGAAAATAATTCTCGTGGCAATTGGGGAGATTTAGAATCAAATGTAGTGGGATCTTTAAAACCTGATAATAACTGCTTAACATAACTTTTTTCCGGCTTCCCTAAAATACCTAACTCATTTATTAATTTTAGCGCAGGCTCTCTTATTGTTTTATCAGGATGAACTGAAAATCCTATAAGCTTTTTTTCTAAGTTGGCTATATCTGATTTACTGTCATTATCTGTAGAAATTTGCAACGCTTGATATTGCTTGGTAAATCCTTGGAGAAATACCATAGCCCTTGCATTATCAAACTTTTCTGCCTCACTTGGTAATTGTGGCTTTTCTTTTTGACCAACCGCCTCGGCTCGTTTTCGCGGTTTTGAAATGGCTTTTCTTCCTCCGATATTCTTCGCTTTTTCTAATGCCAACTGACGCTGCTCTTTAGTAGGAGGCGCTTTGGGCTGTCCTGCTGCTTGTTGCGTTGGTGCTGGAGGAGGCGGTGGAGGAGCAGGAGGTTGCTCGCCTGCTTTTACAGTGATCGCTGAAGGATCTTGAGCAGCTATTTTTGCTGCTGCTTTTTCCCTTGCTTTACGTTCAAATTCCTCTTTTACTTTTTGATCTTCTTTTTTCCAATTTTCAAAGTGTTCTTTAAAATCTGGTCCAACTTGAGTATATAAACCCTCTTCAATTTTAATCAAGTCGTTAAGCATTGAGGAATAAGGCTCATTTTTCATTAATTCCAAATTCTTCAAACGTCCCATAACATCTTCGAAGGGTACAAAGCAGGTTTGGCTAAGGAGAACATATTCTTTTTTTAAATCTTTATCACTCAAAATCTGCTGGATCCTATCATAAGCTACCCTTATCTCATTTATTATTTTAATACAATCGCCAATTTCTCTTGCTTCATCAGATTTAGTTTTATCGTCGAAATATCTTTCATATGCCTGGATAACGATTTGTTCTCTTAGGATAGCTGCTTTTCCAGGTGGATTATACGGCGTTCCAATGGCATAAAGATCGCCAATTTTAGGAACCCCAACAAGCTTTTCATCTTTCACATACGTACTATCAACGACAAACCTTGGATCTTTACTTTCTAACAATGTATGAAATATTGCCTGAATACGTGCGCCATCATCCAAACCATTTGCATGCTGATAAAACTTATCAAAACATTCAGCAAAATATTTTTGATTTGCATCGGGCACAGAAGAAACTGGCACCGTTCTTATTGGAGTGACTGTTTGTGCGACTGGTTTTTCTCTAAATTTAGCAGGGGTGGCTTTATCTTTTAATTTACCAATGAAGTTGCTCGCTTCGAGTCCAAAGGGTCCTTTAGATTTTTTGTCTGTTACTTTTGGTTTGTCTTCTGCTGATTTTTGATTTATTGGAAGATTTTCATATTTTTTCTTTGCTTCGGCAAAAGTTTGTGCACCATTCGCAATTTTTTGTTTTGCTTTGGCAACTTCTTGTGCATCTTTCCCACTCTTTTCTGGTTTCTTTTTTGAGTCTCTCAGCGCAATAGCCGCATCTTCTAGTTCTTTGACATTTAAATACTTAGCACTTAGTTTTGCTGCTATATTAGTTTTTGGGGTAAAGGATATTGGTTCAAATGATTGAACCTCAAAAATGTTTTGCCGATACCATTTTCCGATCATCTCCATAAGTGATTCATTGTCTTTCTCTGGTCCTTTATCTTTTGTTCGATCGATTATTTCTGTTCCACTTTGTGGCCCTGAGTTTTTATCATAAAACTTAAACAACTCACCACTAAAAATAGATAATGCAGGCAGGACTTTTTTACCTTTATTTTCAGATTCTTTAACATGATCATGATAGTTTTTATTATTTCTAAGTGGGCTGAATATTTCAGCGTCTTCATTAAACATTTTACTAACGGATTTTGGGATATCTAATTGACATTCTTTCAATCTATCAATAACAATCCCAGATTGTAGACACGATATAATTTCTTGAGCAGAAGTTAAATCTCCTCTTTCAATACATTCATGTGCAACTTGTGCGTAAAATTCAAATACCTTACCTGTTTCATGTTTATTTTTTGAAAATATAAGATCTTGAAAAATATTACTTCTTAAAGGGTTTAAGTGTTCTTGAATGCGTGTATTTAGTTCAGGTAACTTCTTTTCCTCTACATCTTCCAACTTTAAACTTTGGATTAAATTCAAATTGCGGTTATATAAATAATCAGCAAACTCATTTACGAACTCTCGCTTTTTACCTAAACCAATAATGGGATTGGCTAAATCTTTTCTAATATGCTGCTGAATGTCCACCTCACCATTTTGAGTAATATTTTTCTGCAATTCACCTTTCTTTTCTTCCCTTTGCACGAAAGATTTTTCATGTTCTGTGATTTTTCCGTCTATATTCTCTTTAAATATACTGAATCGCTTTGATAGCTTTTCTTTGTCATCATTTGACTGCGCATCAACATCAGCTTGAATTAATTTATTTAGTTCATCAATGTTACTTTTAAATATTTCTGAAAACTCATTATTTATATCAACATCTATAAGTTCTTTAATAAAAATCTCTGCATTTTGCATAAAGCAAATTTTGTCATCTGCATCTTTAAGATCGTTATATGCATCTTTAAGTTGTTTAAAAAATTCACGCGCTCCTAATTTCTGAGCGCCACTATTCTTTTTATCCAATTTAATTACATTTATATTTTCTTCTGTCACTTCTGATTTAAAAATTCTTATTTGCGTAAATACAAGCGTGGCTAAATTTTTAAAGTCTTGTGTGGTATACATGGTGCTGGTAGATTCACCGACTACTACTCTGGGGTCACGATATCCTGACATCAATTGGGCAACAAAGGTTAATTTTATTTGTGGCCCTTTATCCTCTTTCATTCGTTTAACGCCACTTTCAAATTCGGCTATTATTTTCTTAACTTCTTCGTCTTGCTCATTTTCAGGCAATTCTTTCAATTTCTTAACCAGCGCCAACATTATTTCTGGCAACGGTTTACGATCTTCAGCATTTCGTTGCAGCATTTGATTTGTGATATCATCTGGAATGACAGTAAAATCATCTCTGAACATCACACCTAATGAATAAATATCTGACTTGGCTGAAAAATCTGCTGTTTCTGTTTTAGTTCTAGCTTTACCTTTTAAAACTTCTTGAGGCATGTAACGCTCATGCGTGCCTCTAGGTATGCCGCCAGGATGTTTAATCACCTTTTCTCCTGGTGCGAGTTTAAAGGAAAAGCCATGATCAATAGAGCCAACTAAAATTCGATTGCCTCTTGCATCAACCATAAAATTGGCCGGCTTTAAATCGCCATGGACAATGCCACGATTATGTAAGTTGCTTACTGCCTCACAGCACTTAAAAGCTGTTATAAGTTGTTGCACAGGTTTAAGCCCACCCCCCTCTTTTCTTAAGCGCTCTTGTTCCTCTTTGGTATATATTTGGCCTGGCGTTAGTACATTGGTATACAGATGCTGAAATAATTCTTTACCTTGTTTCAATTCTAAAATTGAGACTGTTATAATTCCTGTATCTTTTCCTTTGAATCTTTTTTCTTGTCCGGCCGCATATTGTAAAATAGCTTCTCCCCGAAACAAACCTACTTCGGTTGATATTGTCTTTTCGATTTCTTCTTCCGCGTTTAACCCCTTGCCTTCTATTTTTGCTGCGTAGTTTCTGCCATCTTTATCTTGAGCAAGTTTAACTCTACCATATGCACCTTCTCCCAAATATTCACCATTGGCAATTGCTAGAATGCTAGGCTTTCCCTTTATTTTTCCATTTACAAACGAACATGAAAAGACAATCTCATGTTTATTATCTTTGTCATCTACAAACGTGTATTTGGTATATTTAGGTAGTTTTGTTTCTTTTTGATTTTCTTTAAAATATTTTTCTGCCGCTGAAAACTCAAGATCTGTTACCGGAAGTAAATAAGGTTTGGAGGCAGAAGTTAATGTCTCAGATAATATATCCTTCATTTTTCTTTTTCTTTCTTCTGCCTTTTCTTGATTTTTTTGAGCACGCCATTTGCTTGGCAGAAAACCAGCTATATCATCTAAAATCTTTATTACTTCCTTATCGGTTGCTTTTTGTTTCAACTCTGCAAGTTGGTTTAAAATTTGTTCTCTTTGCTCGACATTAATATTACCTAATCGCAGATTGATTTGCGCTTTAGCTTCTTGTTTATCTTGAAGCATGAGCACTGCCATCGTGATTAATTGTTTGTTTAACCCATGTTTAATTGCTATTTCTCTAAAAACGCCTTTTGCATATTTTTTATCTTTATTAAGTAAACCACTCAAAACTTCTAAATTAGCAATGCTGGGATCACTAAGAAACGCCTCAGCTGCTTTTTTATGATTTTCAAATTTTTCTGATGAGCCTTCTAATGACATGTTCACACCCCATGGAATTTACGGGTAAATACACCACTTAAAACAACTATTTATATAGGTGAGAGGTTTGAAGGTGGGGAGAAGTTCCCTTTGACAATATTAATGTAGCGGCTAATTAGAAATGTTCAGTTTCGGCAAGATAGAAATGTTCTGTGAATTCAACCAGTTATCCATACTGAAGGTAAATATTCGGTTAACCGAATATTTACAGAACGATACTGGGTGCCAACACGTGTTCATAATATGGCTCTACCCCATTAAAGGGGGCGTTCTTTACCTCGGGTGGCGTCCTTTGAGCAAAGCGAAAAGGACAGAACCCGGGGTAAAAGACCCACCCACGATCAACCGCCGGAGCACCGGCGGCGCAAATACAACTTCATAGATTAAATAAACAGATGTCTATATTCACTTATACATCTTTATAGTTATGTTACTCTAAAATTAGTTTAAGTGAACATTTCAAAATTGCTCTGAACTGAACATTTCTATTTTGCCCTAACAATTTTTAAATGATATGGGTCTTCATGATTTCCAGTCTTTTTTGAATAATTCTGGAAATTTTTCAACCCCTTGGGGTTGGGAAAAGTAGTAACCTTGTATGAGATCGCATTTGTGTTGCTTTAAATACCGAAGTTGGGTCTTGGTTTCTACCCCTTCTGCAATTACCTTAAGATTCAAGCTGTGCCCAAGCTCAATAATGCCTCTCGTTACCGCATAATTTTCTTCTTTATCATCCTCAATTATCTTCACAAACGAGCGATCAATTTTTATTTTATTTACAGGAAATTGCATTAAGTAGCTTAATGAGGAATAGCCTGTGCCAAAATCATCTAATGCAAGTTCAACGCCTAAGGCTCTAAAAGCCTTCATAATGTCGATAGCCGTGCTGATATCTTGCACCAAGGCACTTTCAGTTAACTCTAACTCCAATAGATCGGGCGAAATTTTCGTATCTCGAATTACTCTTCTCACTAAATCGACAAAGTCGCCTGAAAATAATTGTCTTGCAGACACATTCACACCAACTTTAAGTCGATGCCCTTGATGTTGCCACTTGTTTATTTGTGAGCACGCTTCTCGCAATACCCATTCTCCAATAGGATTGATTAATTGTGTTTCTTCTGCGGCTGTCATAAAAAAGAACGGTGAAATAAACCCTTTTTGAGGATGGTTCCATCGAATAAGTGCTTCAACACCAACCATTTGATTATTTTTGAGTTGAATTTGCGGTTGGTAATATAATAGGAATTGTTGTCTTTCTAATGCTTTGTGTAAGTCGGTTATTATATTTCGTTTTACCTGTAATTGATCTATCATCCCTCTTTGGAAAAATTCATATTGATTTCGCGTACTACTTGTTCTATTTACCGCAAGTTGGGCATTTCTTGTTAAGATTTCTGGCGTATCACCATCGCTAGGATAAAAGGCGATCCCAACACTCAATGTGATGAAAATATCATGATCAGCAATTTTATAGGGAATGGTACACTTTTCTATAAGCGATTGAACATAGGAAGCCATGCCTGAGGGATCATGAATTTGGGCTTCAATCACACCAAATTCATTATCACTCACTCTGGCAACCGTTGCGT
This sequence comes from Uncultured Candidatus Berkiella sp., assembly GCA_964535225.1. GTDB lineage: Bacteria > Pseudomonadota > Gammaproteobacteria > Berkiellales > Berkiellaceae > Berkiella. The sequence continues at coordinate 7,318 of CAZHSJ010000080.1, forward strand.
TACCTGCCACAAAGTCAATGAGCCTATCTTTAAATTGCTTAAGAAATTTATCTGCCACACTCTGGCCATACGTGTTCACAATCTCAAAATAATCATCAAGCCGTATGATAAAAATTCCAAGCTTAACTTGCGATTTTCTCGCATGATTGATTTCAAGCATCATATTTTGCTCAAATATCACTCGATTAGGTAAACCCGTTAGTTCATCGGTTGTTGAGCGTCTTTCTAATTCTTTTTCGGCAAGTTTACGTGCCGTAATATCCATACCAAAAATACTGACATAATCTTTACCCATGGGAACAATATTTAAGGTGTAAAAACTATTACCACAGGCGATATCTATAGCTTGATCTTTACCTGACAAATCAACTTGCCTAATCACTTCCCGCCATTCTGAGGGGATCTTTTCATTTAAATTTATTTTCCATTGCACCATAATGGGGGCAGACGCCGGATTGGCAAAAGTTAACATCCCCATTTTATTAATCCGCAAAACAGGGTTAGGATTAGCGGCAGGAAAATCTAATAATTCTGAATAGGCTTTTTCTTCACGCTTTAAGCTTGCTTCTAACGCTCTTTTTAAAAGCACAATAAAATAAATACTCAAGCCAAATGCGCTGAGCACAACAAAAGTCGCGATCTGCCAGATAAGTAAGCTCACCGTCTAAAGATCCAGCTCTTAATTAAGTAGCTATATAATTAGTAATTATAGGGGGTTTCGATTGGACTTTTCTGCTGTACACTAACAGGTAACACACACTTATGATCAGGTAGAGGGACCACCGATGAACTTAAACAAAATCATCATCACTAGCCTAGTTTGTACTATTTCCTTTGTCTCTCAAGCTAATACGGCAGAGTATCCCTACGCTCCCCAAGCCTATGCCTGCTTAGAAGACTATGACTTGGGTAATTTTGATCTGGCCTATCAACAATGCCTCCCGCTTGCCCAAAAGAACGATCCACTGGCTCAATATGTAGTAGCCATGCTTTATAAACGCGGCAAAGCCGTTAAACGCTCTCAACAAGCCTCCTTACTTTGGTTGGAACGTTCTGCCAATGGTGGTTATGCTGCATCGCAACTAAGATTGGGCAAACTGCTAAGCACCACCACCGCCTCCCCCGAGGATCTAACGAAAGCCGTTCACTACTTTACGCAAGCAGCGAATCAACATGAAAAGGAAGCACAATTTCTTTTAGCACTGTGCTACGAAAATGGAATCGGCGTGACTCAAAACACTCAAACGGCTCTGCATTGGTATAACAAAGCCGTTGAACAAGGATTAGATGCTCCCACTTTAACAATGACACAAGCGCATGAGAAACTAAGCCTTGGCAATAAAGCGTCAAAACCAGATGATTTTACCGTATTAAAAATGGCCGCTGAAAATGGCGACAAAGACGCACAATTTAAAGTCGCTATGCACTATGTTAATGGGCAAGATACCATTCAAGACGATGCCAAGGCCATAGACTGGCTGATTAAATCGGCCGCACAAAACAATACCAAAGCAATGAGCTATTTAGCATGGATGTCTATGCTGGGTATTGGTATGCCACAAAATGTGTCTCAAGCAGTGACATGGTTTGTGAGTGCGCATGAGGAGCCAAAATCCATCGAAGACATCCTATTCTCTTTTAGCCCACATGCAACCTCACAAGATGCTAAAGTGAGCGTTAACACGCAATATGATCAAGCTATTACCTTATTGAAAGAAAATACCACCGATGAAAATGCCATCGCGTTACTTAAACAAGCCGCCATGAGCAATCACGCACAGGCCCAAGCAAAACTCGGGCAGTTATATCAAACTGGAAATGGCGTTAAACAAAATAAGCAAACAGCAGCAAAATGGTATGAGAAAGCAGCAAAAAATGGTAATTCAGAAGCACAATACGCTCTTGGATGGATGTATTATCATGGCGAAGGCGTTACCAAAAACTTAGTGCAATCCTATTATTGGTTTAACCAAGCAACAGTTTATGGTGGCGCAAAAGCCAAAAGCGCTAAAGAATTTATTCGCGCTCAATTAAGCACACAAGATCTTGCCAAAATTGAATCAACGGCCAAAGTTGCTAAAAAATGAAAACGTTACATCAGCGTACCCCCTTACTTTCTTCACATGCGCTAAGTTCTTTAACTTCGCGCAATATCTTTTTAAAATATGAGGCATTGCAACCCAGCGGCTCTTTTAAAGACAGAGGGGTGGGGGCGCTATGCACTTATTATGCAAAACAAAATGTAAAGGGTTTTATTTGCTCCTCTGGTGGAAATGCTGGCTTAGCGGTGGCTTATGCAAGTAAAGCACTATCCATTCCCGCAAAAGTGATTATTCCTACCACAACGCCTGCCATTATGAAGGAAAAACTATTGGCAGAAAATGTAGAAGTGATTATAGAAGGAGACAATTGGAATGCGGCCGATCAATTAGCACGCCAATTATCCGAGGAGCTTAAATTTGCTTATATTCCCCCCTTTGATCACCCTGTGATTTGGCAGGGGTATATTTCACTCATCGACGAATTACAACAAGATAACGTTAAACCGGATGCCATTATTGTTTCGGTTGGTGGCGGCGGACTTTTTAGCGGCCTTGCACAAGGCTTACATACGATTGGCTGGAAAGACGTCGCACTGATAACGGCTGAAACACAAGGCGCCGCTTCGTTAGCAGAATCTGTTAAACAAAATAAATTAGTAAAATTAGATAAAATTGACACCATCGCTGTGACTTTAGGCGCCAAGCAAATATGCCAACAAGCCTTTGAGTGGACGCAAAAACACCCGGTTTACCCGCAAACCGTTACCGATAAAGAAGCCGTTAATGCCTGCTTGCGCTTTGCCGATGATCATCGTCTGCTGGTAGAGCCGGCCTGTGGTGCCTCTTTGGCCCTACTTTATGAAAAACGCCCTATTTTAGAACAATTCAAAACGATTGTGGTTATCGTGTGTGGCGGCAGTGGCGTGAATATTTCATTACTGTCTAAATGGCAAAAGCAATTTGGTTTAGATTAACTTTGCTACTTTTGCTATAAAAGCAAGCAGCCCTTAAAGCCTAAAAGAAGTCTCAATCGATGGCTAGGAACTAGAGAAAAGTCTGGTTGTATACCCAATCGTATTTGGTTACAAGCCATTGGGCTTCTAGTTCCTGCCCATAAAGTTTTGCAAGAGATTTAGAAACTAAGATCCTGTTGCTCAAAGCCACTGCCATGGTGAATGGAGATCTGGGATCATTTTTTGCGTGTTAGATTGTCCTGGAAGGTCTTCTAATTCTGCTAATTTTGCTTCTTCTACACCGCGCTTCATAAGTGACCCTGCATCAATTGTGGTTGGTTAGTTTATAAGATTAAAATTTCGGTTAGTTTGCTGAAACCCCGCTTGGCTGTCAAGTATTTCGCTACACAATCAGACCAAGGCGGGCTTGCTGCAGACAAAAATATCTATCGAAGCTGTGAGCAGCAAACAACAAAAAGGTAATACATGCCAAGATAATGCTTTATTATGACAACAATATATTGAATAACTTAGTGCGCGTTATTTATTTAATTTGCGGCAAATAAAGCCTAAAAAAGTGTCATGGCTTATGCCATTCGCTGGCAATATCAGCTTCACTACGCGGTTTTTTGAGTTGGTAATTTTCTTTGCACATTTTCACAATTACATTTCTTCTAAAAAAGCCAAAATATCTTTTTTGCTCTCCAGCGCACCAACTACAGCATATAAGGGATAAGAATGTACCTTATCAAATACAGAGTAATTATGTGTTGAAAACCGTATTCCATAGGAGGAATCGGTATGGGATTCTAAAAATAGTTTTATACTTTGAAGATTCCCTCCATGCCCACTTTTAACTTCTATGGGTAGAACCTTTGAGCCATTTACTATCAAATAATCGACTTCAGCATTGCTTGATCTAGATTCTCTGTGCCAATAATATAATTGTTGATTTGCTTTAGGATTTGAATAGGCTAAAATTTCTTGCCCAACAAAATTTTCTGTAATACCACCTTTATTCACAAGCGTTATTTCTGGTTCAAGAAACCAGCTTTTAAACTCTAATCCTAATATATTTTGTGTGAGTGCAATATCAAGCATGGATAATTTGAAGTTATTCAACTTAGCTTGTGCACCCAGTGGGATCCCACTCCCTTTAGTTTGAATGATTTTATGTACAATGCCTGCTTTTTCAAGTAATTCTAAGGCAGGTTCTAGCTCTCTTCTTCGATATACTTCGCTTAAATTGCTAAATTTAATATGTTGCGAAATGACAGTAGGAATTTGCTGGAACAATAGCTCAACATATTTTATTTGGTGTTTTTTAGCATATTTCTCAAAATCTTGCTGATAAGCATTTTTAATATTTTGCAATACTTCAACACATATTTTAATATCTTGATGACTTATCCATTGATAGACAGATTGGGGCATCCCTCCAATAGCCATGTATT
>CAZHSJ010000081.1:0-11685 GCA_964535225.1 Uncultured Candidatus Berkiella sp.
TATTATCCAGCACCTGGAAAGAAGAGTATAAAGAATTTACGCTTCCCTTAGTCAATGTTTCATTGCTGTCATTATATTCCCCAGATGAATACCATGAAGTGATTCAACAAGGTGATGAGCAAATAGACATTCATATTGCGCAATTAACGGTAGATAAAAACGCTGTTTATGAAATAGGGACAGTCGATTACCAAAAAGCGGATAAGAAATTTATTCATTTTAGTAATGAAGAGCGTCAAATTTACCTCAACGAATTTGTTAAAGAGCAGATGGCAAACTATAAAATTATAGAGCCCGTATTAAGCAAAGGAACTTGGCGTGGTTATGAGTATATTAAAGGCATTGGCTCAGTAGACAATTATAACGTTGTAATCATGGGGTTATTCGCAGAATCAAAGGCGCTTTACATAAAATATGTTACCAACACAAATTTATCTTTAGCTGGTTCAGAGTTTAATGAATTTACCAAGCGGATCCAGCTGTTAGAAACTTCAAAAACACCGCCGATCCCGGATAGCCCAAAAGCGCAAATCACTATGTCATAGGCTTTAGTAAAAGCTAAAATGATTTAACTAAAGCAAAAAAACCAAATCCAAGAAGAATAATTCCGCTAAACCTATTGATCCATTTTAAAAATGAATCGCTTAATTTATGCCGAATATGATTAATGGAAAAACTTAAAATACACCACCATAATAGCGAACCAATAAAAACCCCTAAAACAATAAGACCCGCCTCAATATAGGAGGCAGAAGGCTCTACAATCCCAAGGCTGGCGTAGATAGCAATAAAAGAAATAATGGTAGCAGGGTTGGTTAAGGTAAGGAAAAAAGTTGAAGTAAAATCCCGCCAGAGTGACTTGGCGTTATCGGGAATTTGTTTTGGCTTTCGTGCATAAAATGTTCTTATGCCCAAGTAAGCTAAAAATGCACCGCCAAGCAAGGTAATGATCTGTTGCTTGGCAAGTAAAAATTCAGAAAGAGAAACCAACCCAAAACCTGCGATGCAACCATATAAGGCATCCGCGAATGCTGCGCCAAAGCCTGAGCTTAAACCGGCGTACAACCCCATTGCGAGGGTGCGATTGATACATAAAATACCAATTGGCCCCACTGGCGCAGCAATTGAAAAGCCAATAATAAGGCCTTTTAAAAACAAGAGGAGAGAACTAGACATAAATTAGATTGCGTAAGCTTGAATCGCTTCAATTAACGCCGCAATTTTGGTGTCATTATCCACGCCTTTCATTTCGTCGCTTAATAAAATGGTTTTAAAAATCTGGTTAATAGCAAACATTTGTTCCATAGAGCAGGCATTTAAAAAGTTTAAAGTAGCGTCTTTGCAAGAATCTTCGCCACAGCCGCCAGTGATGGCATGTAATTGAGTTTCTTCGATTTCGAATATCATATGACTCCCTGCATTTATTGTTTTAAGTTAACTAACGTAACCCGGTGAAATAGTCTTATCTCGGTTTAGCGCGCTTTCTATTATTATATTCAACGATGTTTTGTGCAATATCCATTCTATAAGCACTATAGTCGCAGGTTCCTTGAGGGATATGAGTGAGGGTTAAGTTACGAGCCGCCATCTTTGCCCAATAACAAGCAACCGCGCCGCAATCTACCCCATTAGTTTGCTTTGGTATATCAATGGTGATCTCTTTATTCACAATCGGTTTTAGTGGTGCCATGAGGGCTTCAAAAGTTGCTTTTGCTTTTTTAAGATATTGTTTGCGATCAGATGAATTGAACCCATCTAGGCAATAAAAATTATATTTACCATCCGCTGTTTTTTTGATAATGGTCAAATAATAATGGTTATGACTTTTGCTATTGGCACTATTGCTCATTGGAAATAAAATGGTGGTGGCCTGTTTCATTTTTTTTCTTGTGCCACTGAGATACTTGGGGTTTTTATCAATTTCCTTCGATAGGTCTTTTAAGTATAAATAGCTGCTATCTATGTGGGCAAGGCTTTTATCTTGGGCGCATAAAGCTAGGAAATAATCATTAACAACATTGTTGCTTATCTCATTGTTAAATAGCAAATCATGTGATGCTGTTTTTGTAAACTTACACTTTTCGTGTAAGTTTGTTTCCAACGCTTTTTTTTTCTCAAAAATTGTTTCAGGTAGAGCCACTGTTGATACAACAGAATACTTTTCTTCAGCTAATTCAACTAATTGAGGAAAAGTGTTTATTAATCTGCTTTGTTTTGAACGTTGACTGCTAAAAAGATAAAGCACATCATTGTCGAATTCGGGCAATACGGGGCCTTCTGTAAGGTCAATAAGGATCGGATTTTTTGGGCTTTTTACAATCCGTGCATTTCCACCTATTAAACTATAGAAAAGTGAACGCAGCCACTTTCCTAGGGAAAACAAGTCGCGAGTACTGGCGCGCTTTTTTTTCTCAGATTGTTCAAGCATTTTCTTAACTCATCGCAATAATATAACAAAGCTAACTATATAGATATGTTATGGCTATTTCAACTGATTTCAACGCAGAGAAGTTTGATTCTATGGCAATTTGTGCTTATAGTGGGCCTTTCAGCAAAACACAAAAATGCTGGAATATGCACGAAGTTTGGCAGGGTTTATGCGTAACCTTGTTAAGCAAAAAGGAAGTACTTTAGGGAAAATGTTGTAATTTACAGGGAAAGGTATATGAAGCAGTCGCTATTTTCTTGGTTTAAGCAATTTAATCAAAAAAATCATAAAAAATGGATTACGCCTCAATTTTCAATTGTGTCGCATTTTTATCAAGATCACACTATCCATGTTCTGCTACAGGATAGAAAAGGTAAAAAAATCACACACGAAGTTCAAAACATCGCAAAACAAAAAGAACTAATTGTTCAACTCTCCGCGATGGATGCTTTCTTATTAGGCTATTTGGTTGCAGAGGATGTAACTGCTAAAAGCTTGTAGAGAATGCTAACAAATGAGTTTAGCTTGAACTACTTTGCCAATGATTTCAGAGCCCTTTCCTAAGGGGAAGGGCTTGTAATCTTGGTTAAGGGATTTGGCATACAAATCACCATCAACCTGCACCAATTGTTTAAAGAGAGGTATTTTTTTATCTTTGAGTTGCAGTAAAGCGTAATCTTTAGATTTGGGCTTTTGCATTTTATCAATAATAATAATAGTGCCTTCTGGGTATCTGGGTTCCATCGCATCATTTTCAACTTTTAATCCGAAGGAAAAGGGGCTTAAGTCGATATCTGAAGACGTCCATGCTTTGGTGTTAAAATCGATATGCTGTGGGTAGCTAAGTACTTCTTCCCAGCCGATGATGGGGACTTGCCTAATTTGTGATTTATGTTTAGGCCCCATTCCTGTGATCATCCAACTGACATTTAAATTTAACAGATCGCAATAATACTCAATAACCTCTATTCCCATACTGCGTGTTCCTGCTTCATGGAGATTATAAGTTGAGATTTTAAGATCATGCTTAAGGGCGAATTCTTTAGAAGAGCGATAGCCAGCTTGAACACGTGCTTGCTTTAGACGCTCGCAGATTAGGGATTTGAGTGAGGTGGGGCTTTCTAAAATCACGTTAAGTCCAGCCAGTTTTAAAGTTTGTTAAATATATCCACATAAATGTTTCATTTCAAGGCTTGCAAATTGAAACGGATTAAAATAATATCCTGCAAATCGCAGATAGCAGGTATGCGCTGCGATTTAAGTGTGTCAGTAGTGGAGTACGATGAGTGTTCTTGGTAACACTCTGTGCTTAGGGACGAGTGCTTGCGGTGGGGAGCCGTGGGTGTGATAAGAACACTCAATACTACTCCACTATTGCCTTTCAGTAGAACAAGGAGTTTTTATGAAAACAGGAAGTTTCGCTTTATCAACAATCCTTTCCAAAGATTTAACTAAAAAAATTGGAGGAGGGGCACCTAATTTCAATTATCAGCCGGAACCGCAAAATTATCTAAATGCGAACATTACTGCAATTCGTGTGTCAAATTTACATAACGATCCGAATTATGTATATACAGCGTCAATGGGGTTTAGTATAACATCACATATGTCAGTAAGTGGTTCTGTCTCAGGGGATTCAAATCATCCACTTAATGCTGGAAGTATCTCAATCGTCGCTGGATGGTAAATACTATAACACATTGAGTAAAAAGGAGTTTCAATTGTTTATTTTTAAAAAGAGAATGTTGCTAATTCTGACTATATTCAATGTGTTACTTTATTCAATAATAGGTCATACCTATATCAAGCCTGCTCATGTTATACATTATAATATACAGCCAGGCATGGCTCCCAATTTTAATTGTATTAAAGTAAGCGGTTATGTTAAAGGAAAGCAACCCGGAAGGTATCTCTTAAGAGCCCCGCAATTAGCCTCCAATGTTCTATTTCATACTCCAAAAAGCGAACTTAAAATAACTAAAACGAATGATCCTACCGTTTTTGAGCTCGCCTTCTCTTCACAGGATGAGCTTAATTTTCACTATGATATTTGTTTTAATAATCCCGTTCGTAATATTGATGGCCCAATTTTAGAGAGAGAATTAGTCGCCTTTGCAGGCAAAGATATTTTGCTAACACCTGAGGAAAATAGAAAAGATCAGGCATTGGTTAGTGTTGATTTAAGCGGTTTTTCTGAGCAGTTTAAAACCATTACCAGCTTTAACTACAATCAACGAAAATTTAACATAAGCACTTCAATTGAAGACTTAAGAGCATCTTTACTCTCTTGGGGCAATTATAACGTTGATAACCTTCAAGTTAATCAGAAAAATGTTTATCTTGTTACAACAGGGGAATGGTCGTTTTTTAAGAAACCGCCACAAACTTACATAAAAGATTTAATATCAACCCAAAGAAACTTTTGGAATGATAATGATTTTGATCATTATGTGATTTTCTTGGTTAAACAAAAATATAATGTTTCTCCTCGCATTTTTCGGGGAGAACATAGGCATAACTATTTTATTGGGCTTATGCCAGAAGATAAAAATGCTTTTAATATGTGTTTATATTCTCTTTCCCATGAAACATTTCATGCTTGGTTAGGCATGAAAATGAAAATTGAGCTGCCGCAAGGGGGGATCCAGTGGTTTATTGAAGGCTTCAATGACTTTTATGGTTTAAATTTAGCACATAAAAGCAATTTAATTAATATGGAAGACTATATCACTATTTATAATTTGCAAATGAAGCATTATTTTCTATCCCCGTTAAAACTTGCCACACATAAGACACTCAGGGAAAATTTTACAGTTAGATCGCATTTTGCTCAAATGCAACAATTAAAAGGGCATATGTTGGCTAAAAATTTACGAGATAAATATAGAAATGAGGCTCAGAATAAATTTGATACTGCCTTAAGGGATTTATTTAACCAATACACCAAAGAGCATTGGTCATACTTGACTGAGGCAAGAATTGATTCCATTTTTAGCAAACATCTTGGAAATGAAGAATGGAATAAATTTAAACACACTTTAGCGGCCGGGGAGCCAATTGAATTTTCGCAATCAGCATTTCAACCTTATGCAACTTTGGAAGACAAAGAGTTGGATTGTCCTGAATTTGGATTTAATTTAGAAAAATTTGAATATCAGGCTATTATCGCGGATATTGATCCAACGAGTAATGCTTACCTTGCTGGCTTACGCAATGGTAATCAAGTCAAGTTTCATTCCTTAGATTACAAAGTGCATGATAAAGAAGTTATATTAATTGTAAGCGAATATGGCAACGACAAAATCATCACCTTCAAACCCAATATCGTTAAAAAGAAAGTTCCCCAATACGTTATGGTAAAAGGGGATGTGCTTGAGAAACGTTTGAAAAATAGAGTTTAGACTTCAAATTTTTTTATTTAATGAGCCGCGCACATATTGCACTTCGCAAAAGAATTTACTATTATCCTGCTTATCGCAGGTATGTGCGATGTGTAAATAGGAAGTACTCGTAAAATAAGGAAGTTTTTATGTGTCTATTTGTTAATTCAAAAACAATTAATAACAACAATCAATTGTCCGCCGAGCCCATTTTATTATCCAAAGAACTGCTTACAAAAATTTCAGGTGGTTTAAATGGTTGTGACTTCACGCTTCCCCGCCCTCAAAAGCCCTACCGCCATTTTAAAATAGTATATGCTCATCCATACCTAAATCCCTGCGTTAAGTAAGGGGTTGTGTCCCGAAACGTTATAAACATCGTTTCGGGAGCTTGAATATAAGGAGTAATACATGAACGCAAAAAAAATGCTTGCGCATTTAATTGAAATTGGCTTAACAGAAAACGCGATAGCAAAGGGGATTAAAACGCATCAATCAACGGTGAGTCGTATTTTAAGTGGCAAGATAAAAGATCCTAAAAGCAGCATTCTGATTGCCATTGAACAGTTGTTTGAAGTGGAATCGAAAAAAAACAATTTTTTTAAAAAGTCTATCCATTAAGGAAAATAAAATGAGTTTAACCCAAGCTGAACTATATAAAATTAGTGCTGGCATTGCTGCAAAAAGCGTTGTGGAAGCCATTACCATCGGTATGCAAGTTTATGAAACCAGTGCTTTAGTTATAGATGCCTCGCAATCTTCACTTTATAAAAGCACACAGATTTATGCAAACCTGGGACATCAGCTTGGAGAGCATTTGTTTAATGTGGCTTACCCAAACCCTTTAGGTCAAATGGTTTACACCCAAAGTGATTTTAAATAAGAGTTTTTCTAGATGATAGGCCCGCCATTGCGAAGATAAATAAGTGATGTTTTATAAGAGGCTCAGTCTAACGAAGTGCACGCAGGAAAAGAATTATCCTATTCCTGCCCATCAGGCTTTGCACGAGATTTTGAAAATAAGATCCTATTGCTCAAAGCTACTGCGATGATGAATGGAGTATCTGGGATCATTTTTTGTGGGTCGCCACACGCAAAAAATTGTTCCCAGGATACTTCCCGCGGTAAGGAACATAGGATCTGAGCTCTTGACGCTCCATGAATTACTGGGGACTCTCAGGAATAAATCGCGGTACGTAAGCTTGCCCCTGCACAGGCAGGGGTAGGCTTTTTATCTTTGTGGGGAATGTTTAGCTCATCTAGACGGTTCGAACTTTAATCATGATTATCGTCATGTTTATCATTTTTTTGGCTTGGAACACATTTAAAGTTACTTGCGTTATTAGTAATTGCCGGATCAGTTGCGTCTAATCCGTTTTTCAATTTTGCTATTTGGGGGTAGGGGCAAATGGGACGGGTCATATCCACTTGGTTAGAGGCATTTATCCTTGAAGCAATTAACTCCTTAGGTGCCTTACCCTTCTCAACCCAATTTTCAAGCGCTTCTAACACTTTCATATGGGTTGGCGCGTTAGGATCATGGCCTGTTCCAAAAGCGTTAAAGTGAAACAACCCTGGCACTAAGTACAATCGCAAGAAACTGTCTATCTCTTTTTTATTATCCCTATTTTTATCAACTGCTTTATAATATTTTATAGAGTTTGGGGCAGGGATAACCCAATCCGCCAAACCATGAACGACAATAATTTTTCCACCCTTTGATACAAATTTATTTACATCAGTATCAGCGTGTGAAATTTGTTTTAAATTAACCCCACTAGGTGAAATATATAAATCCTGCAAATTAGTTTGCAAGTTAAAATTATTTAAAATATAACTTGGATCAACGTAAGTGAGATAACGCAGAGTGCCTATGGCAAAGGCATAGTTAATAGTTGGTATATTAAGCCCAAAAGTATTAGGGCTACCAAATCCAAACTCATAAGGTAAGTTGTCAGAACCAGTTTCATAACCTGGCAAGAATCCATCGATTATTTTTTTATTGTTAACAATCAGTGGGTTATACATTGTGGTCAAAGTATTCAATTGTTGAGCCGTTAATCCTGGCACATCAACCACTGGATCAAAGTTACAGGTTAGAGGATCGGAGATAATATTATCGACAACCCCATCGGCCGCATCACATTTTAACATGGCGGCTGCACTTATGTTTGCGGCCACGGCAGGTGAGATAACAGGCGTTAGTGGCGGGTAAGCTGGATATTGTGCTTGTTGATCGCTAATTAGTTTTGCCAAAATATCTACTAGATTCCATGCTGGAGCACCGGCAATGACACCATCAAAATCAGATGGGTAGCGGTTTACAGAGACAAGGCCTTGTCTGCCACCATTTGAAAGTGACATGATATATGAATATTTTGGTTTTTTTCCATAATAGGCTTTCATGAGGTTTTTGGTGGTCACAACTGTTAAATGCACGGATTTATATCCGTAATTAATAATTCTATCAACATTTTGAGATCCATCAGGGTTTAGAAAACCAGTCGCATCAATATTTGATGTGCCGACGTGTCCTGTGTCCGTTGCGGCTATCGTATATCCTCTGTCTAGACCATATCCATTAGGGAAGGTATCACCATCAACATCTGGCGTAGCAATTTTTGTATACGCGTTTGATATTCTGCCTGCAAAACCACCGTTACCATGCATTAAAAATTTATTATTGGAAACAGTTGGCATTTTCACTTCGAATAATATGCCATTATCTGTAGGAGAAACAGGTTGGCTAGTTAGTATGTGTCCTTTTACATGGCAGTGTTCAGGAACCGATCCCAAGGGCGCAACTAAACTAGCGCTATCTATTGAAATACTTAAAGCATCTTCTGGGACAGGTACCACTGAAAATTGGGCTAGATTGCAGTTTGCGGTATTCGTGGAATTTGCTGCCAATACAAATGGCGTTGTCAGAATAATACTTGCTGTGAGGGTTATTGCAGGTATAAATGAGAATAGATAATTTGTATTCATGATAGTTACCCCTAGAAACCTGAACTCATGAGAAATAAGCCCAGAACAACTAATTTGGATGCCTGAATAATTATTTCATAATTATTGGGGGGAGAACAAGAGAATGTATGGTTGTATGTCGCACCAAAAACAATACAAAAGTGGTTTAGATCATAAGCATATTCACTTATTTGATAAAAACGCAGGCTCCTTACTTAAGGCAACAAGAATTGCAACTTAGTGCATTCCTGCAAAAAATTGATTTACCGTATATTTTCTATAAAATAAAGGCCTTTAAATCTGTAACGAAGGCCTTTTATGCTTAACCAAGCCATGGTTGAAGAATTGGTTAAAATCAGTGACTTTGCCACAAAAAAAGGCTACTTTCCTGCAAACGCTGGTAACATATCAGCAAGAGTTAATGCCACCACCTTTGTCATTGTAGGCTCACAAGCCGATAAAAGTGCGCTTATTAAAGAAGACTTTGTGGTATGCGATTTTGCACTCAACGTGCTTTTTGGTCACAGCACACCTTGTCCTCACAGTAATTTGCACGCCTTAATTTATGCATTATCACCCTATACCAATTGTATATTGCATACCGCGTCAAAAGCGATTTGGGTGCTTACAAGGCTATTAAAACAGGTAAATACAAAAAAATTATTGCTAGATAATAACGTTATTACCCTCATCGATCCTGGCACTGAGGTAGCAGCGCAAATAAAATCCATCTGGCAAGATATTGCTAACGCTTGTGCTTTTATCGTACCAAACATCGGTTTGTTTTGTTTTGGCCAAACGGTGCTCAATGCCAAGCAACAGATGGAAAAACTAGAATTTTTAGCGGATTGTGAATTAACTTATTTATTAACCAAAGAAAGGGCATAACATGTCGGATGATTTAGAAGGTATTAAAAGAGCCGTTGCCGGGTATAAAAAATTTTCCAAGGAAGATGGCAATCAGGTACTAGAAGTAGACTACGAACTAAAACCTATGCAATTAAGTTTTTTGCAGCAATTATTCGATATCGATGAAGCAGATCCGGATCCGGCCGTACGTTATTTAATTCGCCCCTTAGAAATTAGTGCAAAACAAGCAAAAGCCTTACAGCCTTTTGTGCTTGGTGGTACGCTTGATACAGACAAATACGACTTCATGCTGGAATGCTTTGTCGACGAAGAAGGCGAGTAATAATCATGACGCAACTGGATGATAATGAAACTGTTTTGCACGCTGCTGTGCGAGATAATGATATTGATCTTATCAAGACTTTACTTAACCAAGGGGTCAAGGTATCTGCACAAAATAAGCAAGGCGACACGCCTTTGCATATCGCCGCTCAAAATGGGTGCTTGGAAACAGTAACCTTGCTACTTGCCAAGGGCGCAGATCCTACCCTTGCGGATAAAACCGATGGTTACACACCATTACATTGGGCGGCGTTTAAAGGCCATAGCGATGTGGTGGCTTTATTGGCGCAGCTACCTGCTGTACAGGTGAATGCCACAGAACCTAACGATCATTTCACCCCATTACACTTAGCAGCAATCCAAGGACATACGGAAGTTGTTGAGATTTTAATTAATGAACCTAACGTGGATATGAATGCGCAAAATGCCTATGGAAATACTCCTCTTCATCTCGCCGCTGGTGCGGGATTCGTTGGGGTGGTTGATGTGCTTAGTCGTGCAGAAAAGATCAATATCAATGCGCGTAACCATGAAAAAATGACCCCAGTGCAATTAGCGGCCATGGAGGGTGAAAGCGAGGTAGTACGGATATTAATTAATCATCCTGATATTGAACTTGAAACGGAGGACTAAAAGCACTGCCATGTGGATAGATCTCTCCCCACTTAAAAAAAACCGCGACTTTCGCTACCTTTATATTGGTCAGTTTGTTTCCCTGATGGGTACGATGTTAAGTTATGTCGCCTTGCCCTATCAGGTTTATGAATTAACTCAATCTACCTTTAAGGTTGGGTTATTAGGGGTGGTAGAGCTTGTGCCCTTACTCTTAACTGCCTTCATTGGTGGTGCCCTTGCCGATGTCCTGGACAGAAAAAAACTGTTACTTTGGTCTGAGCTTGGCATGGTATTAGGTTTATGCGCTTTACTGGCAAATGCATTTCTTGCCCACCCCAATATTTGGTTAATCTATATTGTTGCAGGAGTGCTTTCTGCATTAAGCGGTTTGCACCGGCCCTCATTAGATGCCATGTTTCCAAGATTAGTGTCGCATGAAGAAATTCAAGCGGTAAGTGTTTTAAGCTCCTTGCGTGGAACGGTTGGCATGATCGGTGGGCCTGCTATTGCGGGTTTATGTATTTCCTATTTGGGTTTGCCCTGGACGTATGCCATTGATTTAGGTTCTTTTATTATTTCTCTTATTGCTATTAGTTTAATCAATAGCATGCCGCCAACAAGCGAGCAGGACAGGCCCAGCATCAAAAGTATTGGGGAAGCCATTCGTTATGCGTTAAGCCGCCACGAACTGCTTGGTACTTATGTCGTCGATTTTTTTGCCATGGTATTTGCAATGCCAAATGCGCTCTATCCTGCTATTGCACAATCTTTAGGGGGCACTAAATATCTTGGCTGGTTATATTCAGCACCCGCCGTGGGCGCATTAGTAGTAACGCTCCTGAGTGGTTGGACAAAAAATATTAAACATCATGGCGTCGCGGTAATTATTTCAGCAACGTTATGGGGCCTTTCAATGGTGGCGTTTGGCTTTGCGCCAAGCTTTATACTCATGTTGTTATTTTTAGCTTGCGCTGGCGCGGCTGATGGCGTTAGCGGTATTTTTAGGCTTACCATATGGAACGAAACTATTCCAGATAAAATTCGTGGCCGTATGGCCAGTTTAGAAATGATAAGTTACATGAGCGGGCCGCTTTTGGGTAACAC
>CAZHSJ010000082.1:0-11641 GCA_964535225.1 Uncultured Candidatus Berkiella sp.
CCCTAAGGTGAAAATCAGAATAAGTCCATTCCCAAGGGAAAGAGTTAATAACCCCCAGCCCGAAATTTTGCAATTAAAGCCAATGTTCCCAAAGGTTAACGCATTATATCGCACGCGTGCAAAAGCCGCTTTATACCAAGAGCGTGCGCAATAAAAGATTAAAATAAATATAAACATCCCGATGAAACCGGCCATGAATGAGGCTTCTTCTGTGCCTACATGAGGTTCTGCTATAATATGGGTAATAAAACCACCGGCGAGCCCCAAAGCAAGCCCTCCAAAGAAACCAGCAAAAAAGGTAATAAAGTGGGATGCAAACAATTCACCAAAGTCTGGTCTAAATTGGGCTTGTTGGTTCCCAAAAGAAATATGATTCATTTTATATTTATATTTTAAAGCATCCGCCATGGGGATCCATATGCCAAGCGTCATCATGATTAGTAACAAATGTAATAAACCAACTAATCCATACAGAATGCTCGAGCCATTCATATGTCCCCGGATCCCTCGCCATCTTGTATGGGTTACGCGAAATCGCAAAGAACCATAAACCGCTAAAAAAGGAAGAAAGGCATAATAAAAAATAAGGTAAGCGACGGTGATAAATAAAGAGACAAAATAAGAGGCCAATTCTTGTGGGCTTAGTTTGTCTAAGTCAATTTCCACCTGTTGTGCTTCTTTTTCATCGGCCTTTTCTAATTTGGAAAAAAAGCCTTCAGTCTCTGTATTCTTTTTTTCTTGACTTTTATGCTCAGTAGTTTGCGTTGAAATTTCTTTGGGATATTTTTCTGTCAACGTGCTCATGTTGTAAATCGCCCAGAAAAATGGAATGGAAATAATAAGAATAATAATCAAGGCTTTGAGCATACCAAAGAATAACTGACCGCCATACCCTGTATATTCAAAGCGATCTTGCTTTAACATGAAGCTCGAAGTGGTATAACGTCGCTGCCTTGTTTTACCCCAGTAATGATAAATTCCAAGGGTAATTAACCCTAAAAACACATTAAGCACAAAGATTTTATATTGTTCGCTTAATTTCCCATCATATTGGATGGGCTCAATTAATTGGTTTTGATTATTCATACTCTGTTAAACCCTATAAATAAACAGTTCTTTGTTTATTACTTCGGCACTTATTTGAAAAGAGTTAATTTATTTAAGAAAGGTGTATTTCAACCTAAACGAATAAATGCCCGCTTAGCCTTCTTTATTGCGCGTCTATCGGTTAGTAAATGCAGCTAGTGACCTAAATATGATTTAATGTCATTAAATTTACGACAGCATCGGGGTGACCAATGATTTTTACTGGAAAATTTATAGATTCTTTAATTAACCAAGAAGAAATTAAATGCGCTAAGCTCTTAAATAATTTTAAGATAACGCCCAGTAAAAATGATGCTGATAATTCAGAACTCATGGCGATGGAAAAGGCAATTGTAAAACTTGCTAACAAGAGTAAAATTTCTCCACTTTTAGAGAAACTCGAGCAAGACGGTAAATCTTACAAATTTATTCTTAAGAATGTGTTTGATACATCGGTAGAAGATCTTGATGAAATGATCAAAACGTTAGAAGCGTTATCCTCATCAAAAGTAAAGTCTTTAGTTGCTAAATTAAAAGCGTTTAAAATTCTTCTTGAGTCTTATGAAATAAAATACCGCCCCAAAGGCCTTTATGGATTTCTAACGGGCGTTAATGCCTTGTGCTCTTCTTCAATGGCCCATTCCCCGTCATTTCCTTTTCAGCATGCCTTATTAACAGGGGTAGTACAACCTGTTGTTGCGCTGTTTGAAGAACTAGAGCAAAAAGGCGACTTAACAATAACTTCCTTGCCGATGCTAGATTATGCTAAAGCAAAAATGCTAGAAGCATTAACTCGATTTTCAAAGGTTCAAGATGAAGCCTTGCAAAAAGAACTTGAAAAATATGATAGTGATAAAAATGAGTGGATAGCCGAGAAGACAGCACAACAAAATGCATTAACTATGTCATTAGTAGAAAAATTGGAAAAATTGCGACAAACAGCGCAATCGCTTGAACTTACACCTTTGCAAAAAGAAAATATAGAAAAAGAAATTCAAGAAATCGATAAGCAGATTAAAAGTGTAGACATCAAAAAAATACAAGAAAGTATTGATAAATATTTCAAAAACAAGAAAGTAACACTGATTAAGCAGCGTGGTTCTGAGAAAAAAGAGCTAAAAATGTTCTTTAATTTGGCTAATGAAGAATTGGCTTACATTAGAAAATGCATCTGTGCACTAGATGGGAAAAAGAAAATAAATGAAAAATATAAAGATGCAACTAATAAAAGCGAAATGAAAAAGAGAACAAAGGAAATAAAAGCATTAAAAAGCCAAACAGGGCAGTACTATTTGCTTTCAGATAATCATGCCTCTAAAGCATTTATTAATAAGCATGGCGGCAGATTACTCTATAATTTAAGTCAAGGAAAGTTAGCAGCAATGGGGCATAGTGAAGGGCTGTGCGGTGGATATTCTGCTGAATTTTTAGAAAAATGTTCAACACAAAGTTGGGATGCGTTAACGTTTAACCAAAAAATGAGTATGTTTAAACCAATTTTAGTCAATAAGCAAAGTGTTAATTTAGATCGATCTGCTAATGTATTTAATAACGATTTATCCATGACGCTTGAATCGGCGTTGAGGTGGGATATACAATCGGCAGGAGAGTATAAGAGAGGGGCTACCCTTTTTGAAATTAAATCAGATGATAAAACACATGCAACACATAAAAGAAAATCAAAAAATGCAAAAGCGTTTTATCAAAGATATGTGAATGGCATTATGGCGCAGTTACAGTCTCGTGATTCTGCAAGATTAATGTTATGGTTTTTTGATAAAGAGCAAGGTCATGCTGTTGGTTTAAACCATGACAAAGATGGCTTTTTATTTCATGACTCTAACACAGGTTACATTCATTTTGCAGATGAAAATAAGTTCGCTACTTTCTTGGTTGATTATTTATATTTGAATTACCCTGAGTTAACAGATAATGCAAGTGTTCTTGATTATGATGTTGTTAGGAAAAATATCAGTAAATACAATTTAGAGCCAAAATTTGTAAATTCGTTGCAACAAGCAGATTTTGATGAGCTCTTATCAATTGAAAAGCAACAAAGTCAGTTATTAGAACGAATGAATACGCTTAAACTAAAGGTTGATAGCCTTAAGGGATCTCTCAAATTGATGCCACAGGCCCCTGCACCTAAAGGCGATTTAAATCCGCCCGTGCAAGATGTGGTTAGCGCTAATCCAAAACAAAAATCTCTTATTTTTAGTGCCATTACTGAGCCTTCCCCACAACAACAAAAACTGAAGCACTTAGCTGTTCATCAGGGCTTAAGAGCGCTTCTTCAGCAGTATATGGAAAATTATGATCAAAGGCTCAATGAGCAACCTGTGCTAAAGCAAAGGGTTTTTCATGAAATAAAAATGCTGGAAAATGAGTTAAGTACCCAAAGGGTAGAGGCGTTGCGTAAATTAGCACAGCAGCATAACCTTGCTAATTGTGAAGCGTTAATTGGTAAAATGGCATTAAATCCATTTACAAATTTAGATGTAAAGCAGGGTGGGTTTGCACCTTAGGATATTGTTCGATAAAAGAGGGATCCCGGATATTTAGTCTTACTAATTCGCTTCGCTCATAAGAAGGACTAAATTCCGGGAAAACATCTTTTATAAATTATCCAACATTATCTGAAGGCCTACAGTTACGACAATTTCTTCTTTAAAAGTTCATTAACCTGGGCCGGGTTTGCTTTGCCTTTTGTCGCTTTCATAATTTGACCTACCAAAAAGCCAAAGACTTTATCTTTGCCTGCTCGGTACTCTGCCACTTGATCAGCATTTTGTGCAAGTACGTCATCTATCGCTTTTTCAATGGCGCCTAAATCAGTAACTTGTTTTAAACCTTGTTTTTCAATAATCTCATCGGCGCTACCTTCTTTAGCAAACATGGCTTCAAAGACAGTTTTAGCAATTTTTCCAGAAATGGTATTGTCTAAAATCCGCGCCAATAATTGCCCTAAGGCAGGTGCGCTTACTGGGCTCATGCTAAGTTCTAGGTTTGCTTTATTAAGCGCACCCAGGAGTTCGCCCATGACCCAGTTTGCCGCAAGTTTAGGATCTTTTTTATCGATACTTTGTACAACCGTTTCATAGTAAACGGCCAGATCCTTGTCTGAGGTTAAGACGCCCGCATCATAAGGTTTTAACCCGAATTCTTCGATAAATCGTTGACGTTTTTGGGCGGGCAATTCAGGTAAAGCATTGCGTACTTCTTGGATGTATTTATCATCAAGCACAACAGGCAATAAGTCTGGATCGGGAAAGTAGCGGTAGTCATTCGCTTCTTCTTTGTCGCGCATGGGACGATTTTGTTGTTTTAGTGGATCCCACAACATGGTTTGTTGCACAATTTTGCCACCACTTTCTAATACTTCTTTTTGGCGTTCAATTTCATAATTGATGGCTTGTTCCACAAAGCGGAAGGAGTTCACGTTTTTAGTTTCAGTGCGTGTACCAAATTGCGTTGAACCGACGGGGCGAATGGAAACATTCGCATCGCATCTAAAAGAGCCTTCTTGCATATTGCCATCGCAAATATCTAAGTAACAAACCAGCGCATGTAATGTTTTAAGATAAGCAACCGCTTCTTGGGCTGAGCGCATGTCAGGCTCTGACACTATTTCTAATAACGGCGTGCCAGCACGGTTTAAGTCTATACCACTTTGATTGTGGAATTCTTCATGCAAGGATTTGCCCGCATCTTCTTCTAAGTGGGCGCGGGTAATGCCAATACGCTTGGTTTGGCCATCAAATTCAATATCAAGATAGCCATTATGTACAATCGGTAATTCAAATTGACTAATTTGGTAGCCCTTAGGTAAATCAGGGTAAAAGTAATTTTTACGCGCGAAGATGGAGCGTTTGGCCACGGTACTATTTGTGGCAAGCCCTAATAAGGTTGCCATTCTAACAGCCTCTTTATTTAAAACCGGTAACACCCCCGGCATGCCCAAATCAATGGCACATGCCTGCGTATTTGGGGGGGCACCAAAGGCAGTAGAGGCACCTGAAAATATTTTTGATTTTGTTTTAAGTTGTACGTGAACTTCTAAACCAATCACCACTTCCCATTGCATGGAGTGTCTCCTATTAATGCTTAATCGCAGCTTGTTGGTATTTTTTTATGCCAATCGGTTTCTTGTTGAAAAATATGAGCCGCATTCAACAAGGTGGCTTCATCAAAATGTTTTCCGGTTAATTGAATACCAATCGGTAAATTATTAACAAAACCAGCGGGGATACTAAGCCCGGGTAAACCTGCCAAATTGGTTGCAATGGTATAGATGTCAGATAAGTACATGCTAACAGGATCGTTCATTTTTTCGCCAATTTTAAAGGCAGGGGTTGGTGCAGTTGGCCCTAAAATAAAATCCACTTGCTCAAAAGCGCGTTTGAAATCGTCTGAAATTAATTTTCTCACTTTTTGGGCTTTAAGATAATAAGCATCATAATAGCCTGAGGAGAGTGCGTAAGTGCCCACCATAATACGGCGTTTTACTTCATCGCCAAAGCCTTCACTGCGTGAACGTTTATAGAGATCTTCTAAATTACGCGGATCTTTGCATCGATACCCAAAGCGTACACCATCATAGCGCGAGAGGTTAGAAGAGCATTCCGCTGAAGCAACAACATAGTAAACGGAAACGGATAAAGGGCTTGAAGGCAAAGAAATTTGCTTT
Organism: Uncultured Candidatus Berkiella sp.; assembly: GCA_964535225.1. Taxonomy (GTDB): domain Bacteria; phylum Pseudomonadota; class Gammaproteobacteria; order Berkiellales; family Berkiellaceae; genus Berkiella. The sequence goes on from CAZHSJ010000082.1 coordinate 5,774, forward strand.
ATCGTTGCGCCTAGTTTTTCAAAAACTCCAATCGCTTCTTGCACTTTTTGTTCAACGGCTTTGTCTAAACCATTTTCAAAATATTCTTTAGGAATGCCAATAGATTTTCCACTGATCTTGTCATTCAAAGTTTTGGTGTAATCTGGCACTGGGGTGTTAACACTGGTGGAGTCGCGAGGGTCAAACCCGGCCATGGCATTTAATAGCATAGCGGCATCTTCCGCTGTTTGCGTGAAAGGCCCCCCTTGATCTAGGCTTGAAGCAAAGGCAATCATACCAAAACGGGAAACACGACCATAAGTGGGTTTTAAACCGGTAATACCACAAAGCGCTGCAGGCTGACGAATAGAACCACCCGTATCGGTGCCCGTTGAGCAAGGGGCAATACGCGCGGCAACGGCAGCAGCCGATCCCCCTGAAGAGCCGCCAGGTACCGTTTGAATATCCCAGGGATTTTTAACAGGGCCATAAAAACTGGTTTCATTAGATGAACCCATTGCAAACTCATCCATGTTGGTTTTACCCAACATGACCATACCTGCTGCTTCAACTTGGCTTACCATGGTAGCGTTATACGGGGCAATAAAATTATCTAACATTTTTGAACCGCAACTGGTTTTAACGCCCTTGGTGCAAAAAATATCTTTTTGCGCAATGGGCAAACCGGTTAAAGGGGTTGTGTTGCCCTGTTGAATGAGCGCATCGCACTGCTTGGCTTTTGCTAACGCCTGTTCTTCGGTTATGGTAATAAAACTATTATAGGTTTTATCAAGTCGCTTAATTCTGTCTAAATAATGTTGTGTTAACTCGACACTTGAAAATTTTTTATTTTTTAACCCCAGAGAAAGCTCTTTCAGGGTTAGGTGATGAAGGCTAGTCATGCGAAATCCTTAACAGAATTATTCAATTACTTTGGGTACTAAATAAAGGCCTGCTTCCGTTTCGGGGGCGATTTGCTGAAAAAGTTCCCGTTGATCTTCTTCAGTCACCGCATCTTCCCGCGTTCTTTGGGTCAGTGTTTCTAATGGATGCGCCATGGGTTCACTGTGGCCGGTATCTGCTTCATTAATGTGTGCAATCAGATCTAAAATCTTTGAAAGATTACTGGCATAAAATGGGATCTGCTCTTCACCCAGCGATAATCTGGCCAGATGCGCAATTTTTTCGACTTCGTTGCGATCTAAAGGCATAATAACTCCCTTGGTTTGACAAATTTAAGTCAATTTACTCAGGCTGAACTAGAAGGTAAGAGGCGCTAATGTACCATAGCTGCCGCCTTGCCCAAAATGATAGACGTTGTTATAAAGTTATAGAAAGCGACAGTTAGGAAGAACCCCCATGCTTAAGTCAATTCGAGGCATTTTTTCAAGCGATATCTCTATCGATCTCGGTACAGCTAACACACTCATATACGTTCGCGGTCAAGGCATTGTGTTAAATGAGCCCTCCGTTGTTGCTATACGCCAAGAGCGTGGCCCTAATGGCCACAAACAAGTTGCTGCCGTGGGGATAGAAGCCAAACGCATGCTCGGAAGAACACCCGAAAATATGGTTGCCGTGCGACCCTTAAAAGAAGGTGTCATAGCTGACTTTCATATGACTGAAGTTATGTTACAACATTTTATTCATAAAGTGCTCCCTTCACGTTTATTCAGACCCAGTCCCCGTGTATTAGTTTGTGTCCCTTGTGGTTCAACCCAAGTGGAAAGAAGAGCCATTCGTGAATCCGCTATTAGTGCTGGTGCCAGAGAGGTTTACCTTATAGAGGAACCCATGGCAGCCGCCTTAGGCGCCAATTTACCCGTGCATGAAGCCACCGGCTCCATGGTTGTAGACATCGGTGGCGGTACCACTGAAGTTGCCATTATTTCTTTAAATGGCATTGTTTATTCAGCCTCAGTGAGAATTGGCGGTGATAAATTTGATGAATCCATCATTAACTATGTACGCCGAAATTATGGCTGTTTAATTGGCGAAACAACCGCTGAAAAAATCAAAACAGAAATCGGTACAGCTTACCCTGCCAGTGAAGTGCTTGAAATTGAAGTGCGTGGCCGAAATGTTGCAGAAGGTATTCCAAGAAGTTTTACACTAAACAGCAACGAGATTTTAGAAGCGCTCCAAGAGCCGCTGTCAGCAGTTGTTGGCGCAGTACGGGTTGCCTTAGAGCAAGCCCCCCCTGAATTATCAGGTGATATTGCAGAACGTGGCGTTGTGCTTACCGGTGGTGGTGCTTTGTTGCGCCATATCGATAAACTACTCATGGAAGAAATAGGCTTACCCGTTACCGTGGCTGATGATCCGCTAACCTGTGTTGCACGCGGCGGCGGAAAAGCGTTAGAAATGCAAGAACAGATGCGTGTTGGGCTCTTAACTACAGAATAAGTTTGGGGAGAGGCGTATTCAACTAACCTTTAAACCAACCAGACCAAGCATATGGGCGCTTATTATTCCCGTTATCGCGTCCAGCATTCTATTTATTGCTAATAGTCGTTGGCAGGGTGTTTCCTTGTTGCAAGTAACGTTGACGCAACTGGTGCTGCCCATTCAAAGAACCGCAGACATGCCCTCCCGTCTTGCCCAAAAAACCGACGTTTTTTTTAAAGAGCGCATGAATCTGTTATCTGAAAATGCCAACCTGATGCAACAACAAATATTTCTCCAAGCACAAGTTCAAAAGTTGCGTGCCCTTGAAGCTGAGAATCAGGAATTAAGAGAGTTATTGCAGTCTGTGGGTAAGGAGAAAGAATCTTTTTCCGAAGCGAGAATTATCCAAGCAAATTTAGATCCCTTTCGGCAGCAAATATTGCTGAATAAGGGCAAGCAGCATGGTGTCGAAGCAGGTCAGCCAGTTATTGATGCCAAAGGCTTAGTCGGTGTTGTTCTAAATGCCAAGCAAGATGTTTCCCAGGTGTTGTTGTTAACCGATACGGGTTTTGCTGTGCCGGTGCAATCAGTCAGATCAGGCGAGAGAGCCATTGCTGTGGGCAGTGGTGCAGGGGGAGAATTACGCTTGAATTATGTTCCTCGAACCGCTGACTTTATGGAAGGGGACGAATTAGTTACCTCTGGGATTGGTGGGCGTTTTCCAGCAGGGTATCCTGTTGGGGTTATTACCTCCATTATGCAAGATGCAGGCACGCGTTTTACTTTAATTGGTGTTAGCCCAAGTGCGAAATTAGGACAATTGCGGCATGTGCTTTTGGTTAAACAACATGCGACAGAGCATATGATGGGTAAATCCACCAAAAAGGCAACACTGTCCCAAAAGCAACAAGTGCCAGAATCACAGTCAGTTATCCCTGAAATATATCCGGCCTCCCAAATTGGTAGAAGGGCATAACCCATGTTCAGTGCAATCAGATGGTGGTTATTTTTTGCAATGGGGTTTTACTTTTGTGCAGTATTAACGGCCTTTCCTTTACCTGCATCTTGGCAATGGTTTAGACCACAATGGGTATTATTATTTTTTGTTTTTTGCCAAATTGCACACCCGCGCTATTTTAACCCAGGCATTGCTTGGATCGGGGGACTATTAATCGATACCCTCCTTGAAGCGCGCCTAGGAGAACATGCCTTAGTTTTTTCCGTTATTTGCTACCTTACAGCCTTTTTTAGGCCAAAATTTATTTTAAGACCCTTATGGTCCCAAGTTGGTAAGATTTTTCTCTTGGTAAGTTTGGCGCAAATTTTGCTGTTATGGTTTCACGCTGTAGAAGGGCAAAACCCCCATACCTTACTCTATTGGATGAGCACAGTGACCAGCTGCATTTTTTGGCCATTTTTAGTCGTGCTATTTGGTGGGAGTAAATTCAATGCAAAGGCAGCCCAGCTCTTAACGCGTAGCATATAATACTAGTTTATACAAAAATGGTAATTCTAAGAAAACAGCGTGTTTCCTTCACGATAAAGTAAATGGATTGATGCGATATGTCTGAAGAAATTCTTATCAACGTAAGCCCCAGAGAAACCCGCTGTGCCATTGTTGAAAATGGGGTGTTACAGGAAATCTTGGTAGAGCGTGCTAGCCGCCGCGGGCTTGTTGGCAATATCTATATGGGAAAAGTGGTGAGAGTGCTCCCAGGCATGCAAGCAGCTTTTGTTGAGATGGGGCTTGAAAGAGCCGCTTTTTTGCACGTCTCAGATATGCTTTCAGTGAGTGATGAATATTTGCAGCCTCTTGATCTGACAGAGACTCAGGAATCAATAACAGACTTACTTAAAGATGGGCAAACCATTGCTGTGCAGGTAATTAAAGATCCCATTGGCTCCAAGGGGGCTAGATTAACCACGCGGATTTCACTTCCCTCTCGATACTTAGTTTTTATGCCAGAAATATCTCATGTTGGGATCTCCCAACGTATAGAAGATGAAGTAGAAAGAGAGCGCTTAAAAAAAATTGTTGAAGAAGAGTTACCGGAAAAAACTGGTGGTTATATTGTGCGTACCGCAGCAGAAGGAGCAAACGCGCAAGAAATTAAAGCGAATCAGGCCTATCTCATCAAGTTGTGGGAAACTATTTCAAGGAAAATGACCAATGCAAAAAGTGGCGATATCATTCATGAAGATTTACCACTGTTTTTGCGCGCGTTACGCGATTATATTGCCCCACAGACAGAGCGAGTGCGCATAGACGATAAAGCCGCCTATGAACGTGCATTACCCTTTATAGAAGATTTTGTTCCCACTATGACGGGAAAACTTGAACTTTATGGTGGCGAGCGCCCTCTGTTCGATTTATATGGCATCGAAGATGAAATCCAGCGAGCACTACATCGTAAAGTTCAACTGAAATCGGGTGGGCATTTGGTGTTTGATCAAACAGAAGCTATGACAACCATTGATGTTAATACTGGGGCTTTTGTGGGGCATCGCAACCTAGAAGAAACCATTTTTAAAACAAATTTAGAGGCCGCCAGCACCATTGCAAGACAACTCCGGGTAAGAAACCTAGGTGGCATCATTATTATCGATTTCATCGATATGACCAATGAAGAGCATAAGCGACAAGTGATAAGAGCTTTAGAAAAAGCCCTCGCTAGAGATCACACCAAAAATAGTATCAGCGAGGTATCGACTTTAGGCTTGGTCGAGATGACACGTAAAAGAACCCGCGAAAGCTTAGAGCATGTATTATGTGAACCTTGCATGGTGTGCTCAGGAAGAGGGATGATTAAAACACCAGAAACGGTTTGTAATGAAATTTTTCGTGAGGTTATGCGTGCGGCAAGAGCGTATGACACCAAAAGTTATCTGGTGTTAGCTTCACAAGAAGTTGTTGATAGAATGTTGGATGAAGAATCTGCAAGTGTTGCTCAATTAGAAGAAAGAATTGGCAAATCGATTAAATTTCAAGTTGAAGGCCTTTATACACAAGAACAATTTGATGTCGTGTTGATGTAATGAGGGCAAATGAAATTTAAGTGGTTTTACAAAGCGTATAAAGTTGTTGGTTGGTTCACCATTCTAAGCGCTGGTATCATTCTTGCCTTACGGCTTGGCATGCCTTTGTTAACACCCCAAGTGCCTAAACTATCAGAATGGGTTGCCAAAGAATTAAAGTACCCTACCTTAATTCAGGATATTAAACTAAAATTTGATGGCCTGAGCCCAGAAGTAAGCTTATACAATGTTGAAGTGTTAACGCAGGACAAAAAATCATCAGCGTTACATGCGCAAAAAATAAAACTACGACTGAATACCTTTCAACTTTTAAGAAAAAAACTTCAGGTTGATGAGATTGTTATCGAAGGTTTGGTTGGGGGTATTCGCTATAATCATCACCAAAAGAAGTTTTCTGTAGCCAAACTAGAGCAACTCTCATTTAGTTTTTCAAATATTGAGGAGAATGCTCCCCTCTTCAAGCGT
>CAZHSJ010000083.1:0-2290 GCA_964535225.1 Uncultured Candidatus Berkiella sp.
AGCATGGTACTGAGAATGCGGTAGTATCGCAAGAAGTCGATTTTACTAATTTTGGCACAGGTAGCTCTTCATTTTTGCTTTATCGGGAGGGGAGGGAAACAACGGTACAATCTGGTTTACTACACGCAACTAGCACACAAGAAGAAGGCATCATTCCTAGCCAATATTATGTGTTTAATATTAGCCAAGGCGCTATGAAAGTTCCTTCTAGTGAAGAAGCGCTAGAAGATCCCCCTCCTGTAGAACTGGGCACGCTATTTAGGTTTGGTAACTTTAATGGCCTACTTGATAATTTAGGGTTTCAAGCACTGATTAGAGGGTTTAATACCGATGGGTTATTACCACGCGGTGAAACGGGCATTATTCCCTTATTGAATGGCTTTCTCTCACAAGGGTTAGTTAATGGCCATTTTACCTATACCGTTAATCCAGGCGCTGTCCCCATTGCAGATGAGTTTAGCTTTTTTGTGAGTGATCTAAAAGGTAATCTTTTAGGAAAAGGTCAGGCTTTTATTTCTCAAATTCAGGATTTAACTTTTTATGCACCGATAGTGTTAGATTATGGTAATAAGGCAATTTCGTTCAGCGTGGATGGTTCCTTGTTACAAGGTGCTGCGGTTTCTAACAACGATGCGCTTTCTATTATGAGTGTGTTTAACCCGGATATAGGTTTAGCGGGTTTATATGTTCCTATTAAAGTGCAAAACCCGATTGATTTTGTTTCAACATTAATGGAACCTGGTGCAAATACCGCTATACATGTTACCCAAGGAGGAAATCTTACCTTTAGCAGTACGGTTATTGATGTTAATAATCCAGACACTTTCCCTTCGGAAATTGATATAAAATATATTGTCCAAAATGAACATGGTAATTCTGCTTTGGCAACGGCAACGATTGTGCCGGTTATTAAACCGGTTGTTTTAGATTTAACAGATGAAGGGTTTAATTTGGTATCTGCTGAAGATTCATCAATTACGTTGGGTCAGTTAACCTCAAGTCAAAATCAAACGGCTATTGGTTGGGTAGGAGAGGGTAATGGGGTATTAATGTTTGACTATGATAATTCACATCAATTATCTCATCTTAATCAAATTTCATTTATTTCTTATGTGAAGGGAGCCCAATCGGATTTAGAAGGATTACGTTATTTTGACAGTAACCATAATGGGTTGCTAGATTTAAAGGATGATTCATTTAATCAGTTCGGGGTGCTTCTTCACGATGGAAGTTATATGGCATTAAGTGAAATGGGGATTGTCTCTTTAGTGCTGGATAGTCAGCAAATTTATTTAAATGAAAATGGCAATTCAATTTTTGGATTATCGCTCTATCAAACCAGTGATGGTAACAGCCATCTTGCTGCTGATGTGGGGTTTGGTCTTGGTAAAAATAATCCTGTGTTGGCGCTAAACGATGTGTTGGATGAGGCGCCATTAATGGCTACACAAACAAACGCGATAGAACCAATTGTTCAAGGAGATCAACCACTACCTGTACTGCATGTCCAAACGGTTATTGAGCAATTGGCGCAGGAAACGCCAGCATTAGCTTAAATTAGCGCTTTGAAATCCTGATGATGGTTTAGATAATCATCAATAACAACATTTGCGCCCCAAGTTTTGAGTAAATCTGGAGAGTAGTTGCTGGCAATGCCAATAAAATGCCATGCTAACGTTTTAGAGGCTTTTACATCCCAGGGCCCATCACCCACGTAGGTGACTTTGTGAAAATCCGCAATTTGATAAAAATGGTGTGCTTTCGTTTTAGCATTTTTCATGATTTCTATACGTGCGATATGTTCATCGCAGCAAGCGAGGGGAAGATCTGATAAATGCAAGTTAGCATGTTTAAGTTTAAGTAAAGCAGAACCAAAGTAAGAACCAGTTGCAATCGCAAGGCAGAGATCTTTCTCTTGTCTTAAGTTTTTGAATAAATCATGGGCGCCAGCTATAGCACGGGGCGGATTTAGTGTTAATGCTTTATCAAATAAAGATAAAAAGGTGTTTTCAATAGCGGTTAATTCATGCGCTAAGGGGGAACGTTGAAATAGCCTGTCAACGCACTCAATAGCAATACCATTATCGGTAACATGTTGATAGCTAGTAAGATCGGTGTTGATTTCTCCCTCGCCCATAACGTGATTAAAGGCTTGAATAAAGCAGGTGACTTCATCAGCATGCGAATGGATGAGGGTGCCGTCTATATCAAAAATTACAAGGTTTTTCACGTAACGCTTCCCACTTTACTTTTATGCTTTGTTGTCTGCATTCTCTCACCCCAGTCATGG
>CAZHSJ010000083.1:2390-11572 GCA_964535225.1 Uncultured Candidatus Berkiella sp.
CCTAAAAGCAAAGTGGATTGCGTTATAGCTTCCCACTTTACTTTTATGCTTTGTTGTCTGCATTCTCTCACCCCAGTCATGGACTAACACGTCCACTCCTGGGGATTCGTTCATTTGACGCCTCGCCTAAAAGCAAAGTGGATTGCGTTATAGCTTCCCACTTTACTTTTATGCTTTGTTTACCGCGCCGAAGCTATCAGCAAAGGCAGGTTGTCTGCATTCTCTCACCTCGGCCCGTCCCGAAGCTTTTTAGGGTGGTGGGGAACGGACTAGCACTATTGTACTGCAACGCTTGTGTAACTTGTATCAAATTTCTTGGTTTGGTATTCTCAATTTTTTTCAAAGTAAGCGTCATATCGTGCAATCACATCAAATTCTGGCTCAAGAACTAGCCACCCTGCTTGAAAATAAGTCTGCTGTATTTCTCCTGGATGTGCGCAATCTTGATGAGCGTGACCATTTTCATATAGGTGGCAGCTTTATTCCCTTATCAGAATTGCCGGCACGACTTGGTGAACTGCCACGCGACAAGCCCATCGTTGTTTATTGTCATTCAGGCTATCGTAGCCAGGTGGCTGTTGAGTTTTTGCAAGGCGAAGGTTTTTTACACGTAAAAAATCTCGTTGGTGGCATCATTGCTTGGCAACAGCAAGTAGGTTCCAGCAGCGCCACATAAAACCAGTCGGCTAACTATCTGCGTGAATTCATCCCCAAAAAATGCTATCTTAGTCCCAACCTAAACCTGGCTAAAACCCATGATGAAAACACGCTGGATCCTTGGGATCACCGGTGGCATTGCTGCCTATAAAACCCCCGAACTTGTGCGCTTGTTAAAAAAGCAAGGCTGCGAGGTTAAAGTTGTTTTATCGCAGGGCGCGAAAATGTTCGTGACGGAAATGACCTTGCAAGCCTTGAGCGCTCACCCTGTTTATAGCGAAGGTTTTTCTGCTGATGCTGAAGCTGCCATGGGGCACATTGAATTAGCGCGATGGGCACAGGGCATTATTATTGCGCCGCTAAGTGCAAATCGTCTTGCTGCATTAGCGCAGGGTTATGCCGATGATTTATTAACAACCCTTTGTCTTGCAACGCAAGCACCGATTTGGGTTGCGCCTGCTATGAATAAACAAATGTGGCACCACCCGGCTACGCAAGCAAATATAGCATTACTACAAACGCGTGGTGTACACATTCTGGGCCCCGAATGGGGGGAACAAGCCTGTGGTGAAATTGGTTTAGGGCGGATGATAGAACCACAAGACATCATAACGCATGTGCTTCCCAAGCAGGATGCTGAATTTGCTGATACGCGGATCTTGATTAGCGCAGGCCCAACTCAAGAAGCCATCGATCCGGTGCGTTACATAAGCAATAAAAGCTCTGGAAAAATGGGGTTTGCGTTAGCCAAAGCGGCAACACAAATGGGTGCGCAGGTTACGCTGGTAAGTGGGCCCGTTAATTTACCCACACCCTATGGCGTTAAGCGCATTGATGTTGTAACAGCAGATGAGATGTACAATGCAATCATGCAGCATGCTGGGCAAAATGAGATCTTTATTAGCGCAGCAGCCGTTTGCGACTATCGTGTTAAGGAAGCGTTTAACCAAAAAATTAAAAAATCTACTGAGGCATTGTCACTATCGTTGGTGGAAAATAAAGATATTCTTGCCAGTGTTGCTAAACTACCTAATCGGCCATTTTGTGTTGGCTTTGCTGCAGAAACAATCAATGGCGAAGCTTACGCTAAGCAAAAGCTAAAAGAGAAAGCATTGGATTTAATTGCGCTTAATGATGTCAGTAACCCAGAAATTGGGTTTGATGTGGATGCGAATGCACTCACTGTATTTTCCCCTACTAACAGCTATGATATACCCAAAAACTCCAAAGACAATGTTGCTTTATCGTTATTACAAATAATAAGAGAGTGTTATCATGAAAACAGTAAACTTAAAAATACTTGATTCACGTCTTGGTAAAGAAATTCCTTTGCCTGCCTATGCAACCCAAGGATCAGCCGGATTAGATTTACGTGCTTGTTTAAAAGAAGACACGGTTATTGATCCTAACCAAACCATTTTAATTCCTACTGGTCTTGCCATTCATATTAACGATGAAAGTTTAGCGGCCGTGATTGTTCCTCGTTCGGGGCTTGGTCACAAGCATGGTATTGTATTAGGCAATTTAATTGGCCTGATTGATTCTGATTACCAAGGCGAACTAATGGTTTCTTGCTGGAACCGAAGTGTTTCTCCTTATACTATAGAAATTGGCGCGCGTATTGCTCAGCTGGTGTTTGTGCCTGTGGTGCAAGCCCAATTTGAAATTGTTAAGGATTTTAATGAAACTGACCGCGGTGTTGGTGGATTTGGATCAACAGGGCATCGCTAGATCTCCTAAAGGAATAAATGATGAGTATTTTGCAACAATATAACGTTAGCATGGTAAAGCCAGAGATATTTCGTGCGTGTGATATCCGTGGGGTAGTTGATAAAACGTTGACCAAAGAAGTAGCTTATTTATTAGGGCGCAGTTTTGGCACCTTAGCGCGCAGAAAAAACCAATATCGTGTTGTGGTAGGCCGAGATGGTCGACATTCAGGCGCGATGTTGGTAGAACATTTAACACAAGGCTTACTAGCAAGCGGATGCGATGTAATTGATTTAGGCCAGGTGCCAACACCGTTGGTTTATTATGCTACCTATGAGTTGCAAACCTCTACCGGCATTATGATTACGGGCAGCCATAACCCACCAGATTATAATGGATTTAAAATGATGCTAGCCGGGGAAACCTTGGCAGAAGAACAAGTGCATGCGCTTTATGAACAAATTATGGCGCAAGATTTTGAGCAGGGAAAGGGTACCTACAAATCGCTGGACATTATTGAAAACTATATTGAACGGATCTGCCAAGATATTCATGTTAATAGAAAGTTAAAAATAGTGGTGGATTGCGGCTCAGGCGTTGTTGGTGTTTTGGCCGAAAAACTGTACACCAAATTGGGATGCGAAGTTATTCCCTTATATTGCGAAGTAGATGGTGATTTTCCTTACCATCATCCTGATCCAGGTCAGCCTAAAAATTTACAAGATCTCATCAAGGCAGTAAAAGAACATCAAGCTGATCTGGGTATAGCATTTGATGGTGATGGCGATAGATTGGGGCTAGTAACCAATGCAGGCGAAATTGTGTGGCCAGATAGAGTCATGATGTTGTTTGTTGAAGATCTCTTAAACCGTAAACCAGATAGTCACATTATTTATGATGTTAAGTGTTCTAAATTGCTTTCACAAAAGATAATAGAATGCCGTGGCAAACCCGTAATGTATAAAACAGGGCACGCCCTGATTAAGCGTAAAATGAAGGAAGTAGATGCGCAATTTGCAGGTGAAATGAGTGGCCACTTCTTTTTTAAAGAAAGATGGTTCGGTTTTGATGATGGTTGTTATGCTGCGGCTAGGTTACTAGAAATTGTGGCTAAAGATAATCGAAGCTTATCCACCATTTTTGAGGCGCTGCCTAACAGTGTGAGTACGCCGGAAATTAATATTTTTATCAGTGAAGAAAACAAATTTCCCTTTATCGAAGCGCTTAAACTGCAACATCAGTTTGAACAAGCTGAGCTCATTACCGTAGATGGTCTTAGGGCAGAATTCAAGCAAGGATGGGGGCTTGTTAGGGCGTCTAATACCACGCCTTGTTTAGTATTGCGCTTTGAAGCAGAAGATGAAGAAGCCTTAAAAAATATTCAAGCTGACTTTAAGCGCTCTATCTTAGCGATAGCCCCTGATTTGGATGTGCCCTTTTAATGTTGTCTTATTTGGATGTGACTTATCTTGAAGATAACGTAAATGGCGAACTTGAAAAATTAATTGAGCAAATAAAAGCAAACCCTAGTATAGCTGGGGTATGCGTTTACTTAGCAGAATTAAGCAAGGTGAAAAAAGCACTTTTGCACCTTCCCCTATCTTTTGTTACGGTTGCTAATTTTCCGCATGGTAATGATTTGCCAAAAGAGATTATCGCAACCCTACAGCAGGCAAAAAAAATCGGTGCCAATGAGGTGGATGTGGTTATCCCTATTCGCGCTTTTTTGGAAAAAAGAGATCCTACTGTGGTGGGTGAATTTATCGATATGTGCCGGCAAGAACTACCTTCTCAAACCCTAAAAGTCATTTTAGAAACGGGCGCCTTAACTGATGAAGATATTTATCGCTTAAGTGTCATTGCTTGTGAAAAAGGCGCTGACTTTATTAAAACCTCAACGGGTAAAGCCTTTCATGGAGCCACACCCATGGCCGTACAAACGATGATGCGTGCGATTAAGGAACATACGGCTAAAAAAGTTGGGCTAAAGATCTCAGGAGGTATACGCACGCCAGAACAAGCACAAGCCTATATTGATCTTGTTAAAGCAGGTTTAGGTGAAACTTGGCTTGTGCCTCATTTATTTAGAATTGGCGCAAGTGCTTTGTTTCAAACACTGATAACAACATAATTGGGCTTTAAAGGGAAAATTTCAAAATTAAATTATTTTAGCGAATTTTTCCTATAAAATTCACTTGCCAAAACATCTACTTCAGGATCATCAATTTTAAGTAATCTGCTTTGTAACGCCGCTATTACTTCTGTCATTTTCATTCTATCATACGGAGCCCTCTGGCACATATCTGCTGTCAAATTTTGAAGCGCCTCATCTCCTGGGAATTCCTCAAATACACGGCCCAAAGCAAAAATATCGGAGGCAAATGAATACACGCCCAGGGCAGCTTCAGGTGCGGTATATACTGAATCTGGCATTTCTTTTTTAAATCTTATTGATTCATGTTCTTTTAAGGGTATTGAACAACCATAATCAATTAACTTGACTATAGGCGAATCCCCAACCATATTCACAATAAATTGATCTGTTTTGATATCACCATGAATAACTCTTTTTTGATGTACCTCGAATAGGGCTTTCGCGCAGCCTAACGCAATTTTGTCCCATTTCACAAATTCATCTTCCGATAGCGTTGATAAATCTTGGGGTAACTCATTTAAGATATCGACTAATAATCTGCCGTCATGTTTTGGCATGATAAGGATAACGCGTTTAGCAGACAGAAGTTCATAGCTGAGCATGGCACATTCATTTGGATGTTTTTCGCGATTGATTAATTTTTTTGGTTTATCTAAAGGGATCTCAACGCGACCTAGGAGTAATCCCAATCTTTTTAAGCATTCTTCTTCATGTAGACTAAGTGTTTCGTCAGTAGCTATCATGCCAGTTGCTTTATTAATAAGCGTTACCTCTGTTGCTGTTCCGCCCGTATATTTGGCAACAGCTTTCATTCCGCTTCTTTCAACTAACTCTTTCACTTTGGAAGTTAATCCAAAACCAATCAAATCTCCAATCGCGAAACGATATTTTCCTGACCTAAGGATGGTAACAGTGGTTTTATCTCGATTTTTTTTTACCCAAGGTATATCGTTGCCTTCAAATAATTTCTCAGCGTTTTCCCATAAATCGTTATCGTGTGATGTTGGGCCTGTTTGCTTCATTCTTTACCTCGAATCATGAAATTCAATTACAATCATTGTCAATTTCGGTTGTTTTTTCCGCTGAAGAAATTTTATCATTTGGTTTTCAAAATTTACAGGGAAATTTCTGTTTTTTGATTGTATATGCATCAAAATCCAATTTATATGATACTACTTTACCCGCAAATTGGTGCCACACATCTAAATATAGAGCCTTTTACTTTAAAAACAGCGCGTTACCAAGCTATCATAGTTACCAATTTTTAAGGGTGAAATTATTAGCTAAAAGCAGGTAAATTTTAAGGTTAATTTATGAAGCACGGTGCCAGAAAGAAATTAAAAAATAATGCGAAGACAAAGCGCAGGAAAAAGGACGAGGAAGCCCCACTAATAGCTGAAGATAGCGCAGATGAAATTCCTGGAGAGGAATTATCGGTAGAAGATCATGACGTCGAGCGATTTCAAATGCTTGAAGATGAGCTTTTTACTATTTCATTTATGTGGGATAGAGCAGCACAAAAATCGGCATTATTAGCATTTTTGGTAAAGTATCGTATTGAATTACACGATTGGCTTCCCTTTAAAGATGGAACACTATTAGATTGGGCATTACTGCAACAATATAATCTGCAGTTTTTAGATGTTGTTCTTGAGCTTTACAAAGAGAGTGGATTCAAGCTAAATGATTTTCGTTATTCAGAAACATCCCTTGTTCAATTGTTAATGGATAATACTTTACCCATGCAAGCAAGGTTGTCGGTACATTATGGGGCTTCACCTGATTTCTATAGAGAAGGAAGAAAATATGGGGTTCATGGTAGCTCATTTGAAGAAATAACGGCTCCTTTAGAAAAATTAAGAAACGCCATTCATCCAGGCAATGTTAAACAAGTCGTTGACGAATTTGTTAAAGATAACAAGTGGGATACTCCACTAGATGGAGAGAACAATTGTCTTTTAGCGAGCGCTATTATTTCTGGTGTGATGATATCAGATTTGAAATATATATTAAGTTTTTATACAGATCATATTGATTGTCGCAACGTTGGTGGGAAGACGCCATTAATGCTTGCTATTGAGGTTAATGATTTATCTGCGGTCAAATTACTTCTAAAAAACAAAGCTGATGTTGCAGCTTTGGACAATAACGGACAATCAGTGTCTCAATATGCTATGTCTTCTAAACGTAATGATATCTTTAAGTTGATCTTTGAGAAAGCGCCAGAAAATCATAAAACCTCTGGAATGCATGTGCGATCCACAATGATGCTTGGAAACACATCAAAGCCGCTTCTTTTTAGAAAAAATGGGATACTACGTGAAAATAGTAAAGTAAAGAGAGAGGAATTTGTAGCACAAAACCAGGGATATGGTATTACATCTCGTCCTCAGGTCCCTATGCTTGATAATAAAATAAGTGAACCCCATGCGCAGCGTTGGGTGCAAAGCCATCCCAGGAAACTACAAAATTTAGCCAAAAAAATAGTAGAGAATATTAAACATGTTGATTTTACAACGTTTAAAAATCAATTAATAGCATGTGCACAAAGTTTGAATTTACCAAATAGATATATTTTGGTGTTGCCAGAAGAGGCGGACAAAAGTAACCCTTGGGTTTTATCACTTGCCTTACCTCACTTGCCTCATCTACCCTGCAAAGTGCTACGCCCGAGTGAAATTAGTGATTATGTGGATAATTATCGCCTTACAGACATTGATTTTTTATTTGTGGATGATGCTGCTTTTTCAGGAACGCAAACAAAATGTTTAGTTGATGATGTTCTCTCTAAGGTTAACGCTACACACAAACCGCGTGTTCACTACTTGATCCCTTTTATGACAAAAAATGCGCATAAATTGTTACAACGACATGTAGAGGCCCAGTTTGGGGATTTTAAAACCATTGAAGGGGTAAGCAAACTATTTACAGACGAAGAAAAACAGGTTTTACAAGAAAATAATGTCAATAGCACGGATCCAAACGTAAATTATCATCTTAATTGGCCAGAGCTAACGCTAACGTATTTCCAACATAAGATAGCAGATTGGAAATCAGCCTTTCCTGGCATCATGAGAGAAGGGAGAACAATTAACAACATCAATGCAAGGCTGCCTTTTATTCCGGTTACCATTGAACCTTATAAAAGTAATCCAACGCTACCCTATCATACCTTGCAGGGCTTACTTTCCAACCACTACGCAATGGGGTTACCTAATTTGCAAAATCCAGCTCTGACGCATAGCGTTGTCCCCCCCCCTGAACCTGAAGCAACTTCGGGGATCTCAAGTATATTTAGGTCCTTTTGGGGTTGGTAATGTAAAACAAACAGGTGAAAATCTTATTTATAATCAATAAGATATGAAAGCATTTACAATTCTAATGAGGAAGGCTTACCTACAAGATGGGAAAAGGGCTCATCAAAAAGGACAAATATTGAGAATTATTTTTTACTAAATCAGATTAAGATTGCACTTTTTTATGCATAGGAGCTAAACAGACAATCACTAACGTTACCAGCCCTATGGCGGCGCCAACATAGAATATTCTATTTATACCATAATGATCGCCGATGATGCCGGCAATTAAACTTGCAAATAACATGGCTATCCCACATATAAAGTAAAATATACCATAGCTGATCCCTCTTAAATGAGCAGGTGTTACATCTGCCACCATCGCGGCAAGTAAACTTTGCGTTAATCCCATATGTAATCCCCATAAGATCACACCCAGCAGTGTTATTAAGATATCGCTCGCATGCCCAAGGAGTAAGCATGAAATAATAAGGGATAAAATTCCAAAGATAAAAATTCTTTTGCGTCCTTTAATATCTGACATCACGCCAAAGGGTAATGCAGAACTTGCATAGGCAATGTTCATAATAATCATTACACTTGGTAACCAATTAAGCGGCATACCAATATCATTGGCTTTTAAAATTAAAAATGCTTCACTAAATCGGGAAAGCGTTAAAATACCGCCAATAAGGGTAAGCAGCCAAAAGGAAGATCCTATTTTTTTTACATCATGAATATAAGCGATAATAGGATAAAATTTTACCCTATTGACACGTTTTTCAGAAACGGCAAAAAATACCAGAAGAAATGAAATAGTGGCCGGGATCACCGCAGCCCAAAAAACTAACCGAATATTGCCTGCAAAATAATACATTAACACAATGGCCGCAAGCGGTCCCAAGATGGCGCCAATGGTGTCCAGCGATTGCCTAAGACCAAAACCTGTGCCACGACTTTCTTGTGAAACAAGGTCGCTTATTAAAGCATCTCGGGGGGCCTCTCTGATCCCTTTACCAATACGATCGAATATGCGAGCGAAAATTACAAGGCCAATTGAATTAGCAAGGGGAAATAAAGGTTTGGTGAGTGCTGCAAGGCCATACCCTAAAGCTACAAATACTTTACGTCTACCCAAGTAGTCGCTAATGGCGCCTGAAAATATTTTAACAATTAATGTAAGGCTTTCGCCTAAACCTTCAATAAGACCTACTAAGGTTAAATTTGCGCCTAGCACAGAAACCATAAAAATCGGTAATAGGCTATGAATGAGTTCTGAAGATAAATCCATGAAAAGACTAACAAGCCCAAGGATCCAAATGCTTTTAGGCATATTCCCTAAATAGTGTTTTAATCCTTTCTTT
>CAZHSJ010000084.1:0-11494 GCA_964535225.1 Uncultured Candidatus Berkiella sp.
GCGTTTATTTATTTACAATAGTGCCCTGGAGATTAAGACCGATTTAGAGGCACACTTTAAATTGCAAGATTTGAACTTGCTCATAGAAATGGGTTCGAAGGTTCATGTGCGAGCAGCGTCATTTGTTGAGGGTAAAAAACCTGCTCATGTGGAATTTGGCGCAGACATTCCTGTGTTTAGCAATAAAAGTGCCCGAGTATATTGCCATTGGGAAGGAGGCGATTTAAATCAATTAGCCAAATTATGGCCTAGCAACGAATTTGGCTTAACAGCACAGGATGCTGATCTTTTCGTATGGGCAGATGTTAAACAACAGAATATCAACCTTATACTTGATTTTGCGACCAATGATTTGCACCTTGATCGTTTTTCAAAAGAAGTGTTGTCGTTCCAAAAAGCCAAAGGACAGGTTTTTGCAAAAATAAATCAAGACCGCTGGGAGATTAAGTCACAAGATCTCATCTTAACAGAAAATAAAGAAAGCGAGACAGTGAATGTTGCTTTAAAAACAGAGGGTCAAAAATGGCACTTTACGATTAGCCAGTTAAATATGTCCCCTTGGCAACGCCGATTAAAAGCATTAAATCTATTAACTGAGAATGCGTTTTTGAATAACAATACAGTAAAGGGTTATTTATTGCATGCAGATTTTCTGTTAAATAAGCAAATTAACCAATTTTATGTTGTTACGGGCGATTTTGTTTTTAATAACCTTGGTTTAACCTCCACACAGTACCCTTCATTCGAAAATCTTAATGGTGCTATTGCTCTAGCCGATAATAAAGGAAGAGCAATTTTAACAAGTAACGCCTTTACCATTAAGGATAAGCAATTTTACGAAAAACCATTATGCTTAAATAATCTTGCACTCAGTGTCAATTGGGACACAGCAACGGATGAAGTCATAACAGTCGATTCATTTAGTGCTCATGTTTCAAATACGCCCTTATATGGCGAAGCCAAAATCAGTTTTGAGGCTACTAAACCAAAACCAGACGTAGAAATGATGTTCCATGTTGGTAACAGTTCAACCGATACGTTACTTTCCTTATTGCCACTTAATTATATGGAAGAGGAATTATCAACATGGCTGAAAAGTGCCATAAAGCGTGGGGAACATCTAGGAACCAAATTGGTATTAAGAGGAAACTTAAGTGATTTTCCCTTTGATAAAGGCGAAGGTGTTTTTCAAGTCGCCCTTGATCTAGATCACACTTATTTAGACTATAAACCAAACTGGCCTGCCCTGGAGGACTTAAAAGCGAGCTTGCTATTTCATAATAGAGCGCTTTTTATTTCAGCGCATAGCGGCACAATACACCAGGGAAAAATAAGTGATGCCGATGCGGTGATCCCAGACTTGTTTGCCAAAATGCCTGAGCTGATTGTAGATACCAAGATTGCCAGTACGCTCAAAGATGGCATGGACGTGATAGCCAATAGCCCCTTGCCGCAGGGACTGATCAAAACGCTAGCGCCTTTATCTTTGCAAGGTGATATGGCTTTATCACTAGGATTAGAAATTCCACTCAGCGCTGTTCAGCATGCGCCTGTGAAGGTAAGAGGCTTGGTAGAGGTGAGTGATGCAACCGCAGCTATGAAAGATCACCCTTATGTAATAGAGCATATAAAGGGCCAAGTTTCATTTACTCAAGATTCTGTTAGAGCAAATACGGTATCGGGCGAATTGTTTGGCATGCCTACTACTTTTGACATCGCAAGTTTGCAAGACAAGGCCAATGAAATTAAAATAACGGCAAAAGGGAATGTTAATGTCGAAAAAATTAAAACGCTGTTTCAACTTGCGGATTTAAAACAAGTCCAAGGAGAAACCGATTACGTTGCCATATTGAATATTTCCCCCGACAATGAGAGTTTTTCAACCTTATCCTTGAATTCTTCTTTGAAAGGGATCTCAATTGATGCGCCAAACCCTTTTGCAAAAACAGCGGATGCAGTCAATGCCTTAGAGCTTAAATTGTACCTTGATCCAAATCAGTTATTACGTGTTACAGGCAAATATGGTGACAATGTTTCCTTAGCTTATTCTTTAGGCTTGCGCGACAAAGTCTGGCATAGTGTCGGAGGACATATTCATTTTGGCGAAAGCAGGTTAGCCAAATTTAGAGAAGATCAAGTTTTACTTATTGATGGGCATTTAGATCAATTTGATTTTTTGCAATGGAAAATGTTTTTAGCCGGCAGCGAACATTTATCAAATAACAGTAATCCCATTTCACTTGAACCCTTAGTAGAGTTGCAAATGGGTGCATTTACGTTATACGGCGCTAGTTTTGAAAACGAAAATGTTCAAGCAAGGTGGGATGCTAAATTAAACCAATGGACGTTGCTATTTGATGGGGCTATGCTCAAAGGTCAAATGGATGTCCCTAAAAATAATACTTTGCCTATTGTTGTCGATTTGCAGAAACTGGCATTGCCAAATAAACTTGCTGAATCCAATTTTACAATGTCAAAAGTCCCCAGTACGCAAGGGATTGATATTAAGATTAAAGAGTTTGCTTGGGGCAATAAATCATTTTCAGCTATTGCAGCACGCTTAGAGCCCTCTTGGAATGGGTATCTTATTCCAAACATCACTGCAAAGTTGGTTGATGCAGATCTCAATCTTTCCGGAAGTTGGGACTATTTGTCGACGAATAAAATTTCGGCGCAGGGAAAACTCGCAACGAGAAACGTGAGTGCAACCTTAAAATCACTGGGGTTAAAAGGAACGGTGCAAAAAGCAAAAGGCGCTATTGATTTTTCGCTCTCTTGGAATGGCTCTCCTTTTACCATCGATTTTCCTACGTTAACCGGATTAGCCGATTTTTCTTTAAAAGAAGGTATGATTGTAGGCATGAACCCTGGTATAGGGCGTGTGCTGGGTTTGTTAAACCTTGATAACGTTAAGCGCAGGCTTAACCTAGATTTTAGCGACGTTACAAAGGACGGATTAGCCTTTAACGAGCTTACTGGCAAATTTCAATTTGGGAAGGGAAAAGTAAGCTCTAATAAATTATTCCTTAATGGACCATCTGCAAAAATTGAGGCCTTTGGTCAGGCAGACTTAATGAATCAAGGGTTAGACGGGGAAATGGTGGTAATGCCAAACGTGACGGGAAGCTTACCTGTTGCAGCAGCCATCGCAGCAGGAAACCCGGCGGTGGGTGCTGCCGTATGGGTAGTGGACAAAATGTTTGGCCCTAAAATTCAAGAGATCCATCGCGTGCGCTACAAAGTGCTTGGCACCTGGGTTGCGCCTAAAGTAAATGAAATACCGATCCCACTAAAGGGGTAAGATAAGTGAAAATAGCAGCAATACAAGTAGCCTCAGAAAATAATGTTCAAAAAAACGTGCAGATGGCATGCGCACTTATTGAGAGTGCAGCAAAAAAAGGTGCAAAGCTTGCTGTGTTACCAGAAGAATTCGCGACCTTAGGATTAACGACTAAAGAAAAACGCCTAATCATGGAGCCTTTTAAAGAGGGCCCTTTGCAAAAAACATTGGCAGACTGTGCAAAACAACATCAGATCTGGCTGGTGGGGGGAACTTTACCTATTAAGGAAAATGGGGAAAAGCCTTGCTCAAGTACCTTGGTATGGAATGCGGCAGGGGAATGCGTTGCAAGATATAACAAAATACATTTGTTTGATGTTAACGTAGGTAAAGATGAATACCGTGAATCAGATAATGTACAGGCAGGGGAAACCATTACTGTCGTTGAGACACCTTTTGGAAAACTTGGGCTTGCAATATGTTATGATTTGCGTTTTCCTGAATTGTTTAGAGCCTTAATGTTAAAAGGGGCGGAAATTTTTGTATTACCTAGCGCTTTTACTGTTCCAACAGGTCAAGCGCATTGGGAAATTTTGCTAAGGGCACGAGCTATAGAAAACCTATGTTACATGGTCGCGCCAGGGGAATGTGGTAAACGCGCCGATAATCGACCAACCTTTGGCCATTCGATGATAGTTAATCCATGGGGAGAGGTATTAGCAAAGGCGAGTAATTTTGCCGATGTTATCATTGCTGATATTGATCTACAAAAACAAAAAGAAATCAGAATGCAATTTCCCGCACATCAACATATCAGCAGGCGCGTTCTTAGCGCATTGGCAGATGAGGAAAATTTATGAAAAATGCTTTAGAAATTGCACAAGCGAGATTACTCGCTCCGGCAGGATTATCGATGAATGATCTTGAGCGGATGTTAAGTCAGCTTTTAGGTCATCGTATTGATGGGGGCGATTTATATTTTCAAAGTGTTAAGCACGAATCTTTTATGCTAGAAGATGGGATTGTTAAAGAGGGGAGCTTTAACCTTGATCATGGGGTTGGTGTACGTGCCATCAGCGGCGAAAAAACTGGTTTTGCGTACTCAGATGATATTATTTTGCCTGCTTTAGAGCAGTCAGTAAAAGCAGCGCGGTGTATTGCGCAATCTGGCGGAAACGTAGGGTTAAAAGCCTGGGATCGCAAAATTGTAAAGCCATTGTATGTGGATGATAATCCACTTGATTCACTCTCAACACAGGAAAAAATTTCTTTTTTGCGTCAAATTGATGCTTATGCCAGAAAAAAAGATCCCCGTATTATTCAAGTGATGGTGAGTTTAGTTGGCGTTTATGACACTATTTTGGTCGTTAGCAGTGATGGTACGTTAAATGCTGATATCAGGCCCTTGGTGCGCTTAAATGTGAGTGTGATCGTGGAGCAAAATGGTAGAAGAGAGACAGGCTCTTCTGGCGGCGGGGGAAGAACAACCTATCAGCATTTTATTGATAATAACCGTGCTTTTTCCTATGTAGACGAAGCAGTGCATCAAGCACTGATTAATCTTGAAGCTATTGAAGCACCAGCTGGCACCATGACAGTTGTTCTAGGCCCTGGTTGGCCTGGCATTTTGTTACATGAAGCAGTTGGCCATGGTCTTGAAGGGGATTTTAACCGAAAGGGGAGTTCAACTTTCAGCGGACGCATAGGCGAACGGGTTGCTGCGCCTTTGTGCACGGTGGTAGATGATGGCACGATAGCCAATCGCCGGGGCTCTTTAACCATCGATGATGAAGGCACGCCTACGCAACGTAATGTATTAATAGAAAACGGCATTTTAAAAGGATATTTACAAGATAAATTAAATGCCAAATTAATGGGGGTTGCCCCTACCGGAAACGGGCGAAGAGAATCTTTTAGCCACATTCCCATGCCGCGTATGACCAATACCTTCATGTTGCCAGGGCCACATGTGCCAGATGAAATTATTGCTTCCGTAGAAAAAGGGCTTTATGCCGTGAATTTTGGTGGGGGGCAAGTTGACATTACTTCTGGCAAATTTGTTTTTTCTGCCAATGAGGCATACTTGATTGAAAACGGAAAAATTACACGACCAGTCAAAGGGGCTACTTTAATTGGTAATGGCCCTGATGTGATGAATAAAATTGTCATGGTGGGTAATGATCTCAAACTGGATTCAGGAATAGGGACCTGTGGCAAGGAAGGCCAGAGCGTGCCAGTTGGCGTTGGGCAACCAACCCTTCGGGTTGACAATATTACCGTTGGCGGCACTAAGAACCAATAAGGCGACACATGCAAAAAGCACTACCCACTCAATTACCTGATTTTGTGAATGAAATACAGTATCGCCAGTTTGCACAAGACATGCTAGCGTATGCAAAATCTTGTGGCGCATCAGAAGCAGAAGTTTCATTACATGGTTCAACAGGACTAAACGTCACCGTTCGTTTAAATGAGATTGAAACTCTAGAGTTTAATAGAGATAAAGCGATTGGTGTTACAGTTTATTTTGGAAAGCAAAAAGGATCAGCCAGCACCACGGATATTAGCGCCGAATCGTTAAAATCCACTGTAAAAGCAGCATGCGAACTTGCTAAATTGACGGAGCCAGATCCCTTTGCTGGTTTAGCAGCAGCGAACGAGATGGCCAAGGAAATTATCGATTTAGATTTATACCACCCTTGGGGTATAACGGTTGAAGAAGCAGTTAATATTGCTAAAGTATGTGAAGAAAGTGCATTAGCTGTTGATAAAAAAATTACCAATAGTGAAGGTTCTACCTTTGCCAGTACGCAAGGTTTTCATGTTTATGCCAACAGCCATGGGTTTTTGGGGGCTTATCCTACCAGTCGTCATAGTTTATCTTGCTCGGTGATTGCGCAAGATGCGCAAGGGATGGAGCGAGATTATCAATACACGGTGGCAAGACAAAAAGAATTACTCGCCAAACCGCAGCAGGTTGGGCTAGAAGCAGGAATGAGAACAATAAAGCGATTAAGTGGTAAAAAGCTGCCCACGCAACGGGTGCCAGTATTATTTCATGCGAGCATTGCACAAGGGTTGATAGGCCATTTTTTAAGCGCTATTTCTGGTGGCAGGTTATTCCGTAAATCAAGCTTTTTACTAGATTCCTTACATAAGAAAATTTTTCCAGACAACATACAGATAGTGGAAAGGCCCCATATTCCTGGTGGTATTGGTAGTGCGCCCTTTGATGGTGATGGGGTTGCCACTAAAGATAAAGATTTGGTCAAGGATGGCGTGGTTTCAAGTTACATTTTAAGTGCTTATTCTGCCAGAAAACTAAGCCTTCCCAACACGGCGAACGCAGGGGGCACCCATAATATTTTTATAACGCCAACGCACGGTGACTTTGACAGTTTATTAAAAGAAATGGGCAGAGGTTTGTTGATCACGGAGCTCATGGGGCAAGGAATCAATTTAGTCACAGGCGATTATTCAAGAGGTGCCAGCGGATTTTGGGTAGAAAACGGTGAAATTCAATACCCGGTACACGAAATTACCATTGCAGGTAATTTACAGGCGATGTTTAAGCAACTTATTGCAGTAGGCAGTGATATTGATAAACGCGGTAGCATTCAAAGCGGTTCGTTGCTAATAGAAGAGATGACATTAGCTGGGGTTTAGAACAGTACAACAATGCTAGGTTTTAGCTAAGTTTAATTGAAGTGAAAGAATGGTTGCATCAGCATGGGTATTTTACCTTTATTAATTGGTGTTTTCGCCCTTTTGGGGGCTATAGCTTTTTTTCGCATAAAGAAAATTAATCAAAAATTACTAAACCTTGAATTTAAGATTGATTATTTAACTAAACAAATCGAAGGAAAAAATGAGAAAAATATAGGAAAAGATAAGGATGTTTATATCAGCACGGCGCCACCAGTAGTTGAAACTTGGGGGCCAAAAGAGACTGCACCACCACCTAAACCGCTGACCATTACAACACCTTCTCAACCTCACATCTCCCTAGAGAGCGAGCCGCCTAAAGTTATCCAAAAACCACCAACTGATACCACATTAATTGCGCTTGCATGGTTAAAGGAAAATTGGGCTGGGTTTTTAGGGGTTAGTATTTTAGTGCTCGGTATCACTTTCGGTACGGTCTATTTAAGTTATTTCGCAAGCCCCTTGCTTAGATTTTTAATTTTACTGGGCATTGGTTTTGGCTTTTTTGGGGCATCACAACTCATTAAAACAAAACAGTTTGTTGAATTGTCCTTTTGGTTGCGCAGTGCCAGTGGTGCGATAGTTTTATTTACAATGCTAGCAAGTAGTTTTATTGAAGCCCTACATTTTTACCAATCTCCTCAAGTTGGATTAGCGCTTTTAGTGGCTGGCCTTATCTATAACATGGCACTTGCCTATAGCGCCACCAAAGAGCATTTTGCTGCTTTTCATGTGCTGATTTGTTTGCTGGCCTTAATGATTGTGCCTAAGGAATTACCTGTACTTTTTTCAGGCCTGATTGTGTGCTTAGCCAGCATTGGGATTAGCGCGAGAAGGCCTTGGGACATTAATCTTACTGTTAGCTTTATTGCCTATTCCATTTTTCATGCGCTTTGGCTAAGAGAGCAACCCAGTATTTCAGCAATAGCGCCCATTGGGATAGTTGGGACATCCCTTGTTGGGGCAGGTGCTTTACTTGTTCACTATCTAAAAATTTATCAAAATACGACCAACCAGTACTTAATTTCACATATCATTATTTGGTTATTTTTAGGGTTTGATCTTGCGCTTTATAATATTGGTTTTGGCTATTTATTTATACCGCTAGGCATTGCAACGGTAGCGTGTTTTAGCATGAGCTTATATGCAAAAAGAAATAATATCGAATGGTTATTTATTTGTGATTCTCTGGTAGGACAAGTCTTAGCGATTATCACCATACTCACATTAACTAGGCTTAACTTAAATGATCAGCTCATTGCCTGGATTGCCTTTGTTGAATCGGTTTGTTTTGCAACGGTTGCATACTGGACAAGACAATTTACTTTGTCAAAAGTTGGTACGGGTTTTACCCTTTGCTTCTTTTTGGCTTTTGTCGCGCTGCTTTTTGTAAAATTACATCCACCATCTCAGACTTGTTTAATTTTGGCAGGTGCGCTGTTGCCCTTATATATTATAAGGAACTTGTTGGTTAAAAGGCAGAGCAATCAATGCCCCCCCTTTGATACTTATGAGGGATCTTATCCTTGTATTATTGATGGTTTATTTTTTATCTTGGGTTTTTTAACCTTAGTGATGGGCTTAGATGCATTTCATTGGGGATATAGTCTTTTCATTGCAGTCTTAATCGCGATGACACTTAATAAAAAGCTAATGGCAAACAATTATCATAGAGTATTTTATCTACTCTTTTGTGTCATGGGCGTCGTTTATTCTTGGTGTAAAGTGCCCATGATAGAAGGCACATCTACGGCCTTAATTTATTATGGACTTCCCCCTGTTGCATTGCTCTTGTGGTTATTCAAAGAAAAACTTTTCTATATTGATGAACAGCGCAATATAGAAGATCTATGGGTTTATCTGGTAGGATTCCACATTGCTATTATTGGCACGATGTTAAGTTATGCTTATAGCCCCTTTCTTCCGGGTGCGTTGTATTTACTATTCGGTTTAATATTTTTTGAAACAGGGATGGTGCTATACGCAGGCTCGCAAACGATAAGAGCATCATTTTTATCAATAGCTTGTAAAAATATGACGCTCCTATTTTTAATAGGATACGTCTTAATATATCTGTTGCTCTATATACAAAGCGAAGCTTCCCTTTTTACCTATCTTTCATTTGCACATGCATTAACCATAATAGCCGTGGCACTGAGTATTTATTGGTACTTTTCTCGTCCTATCCAAAGCGATGCTTATCCTGAGCTCCAAGGGCGATTAAGCGTAAAAATGTTGGCAGTCTCTGAATCAGTCACCTTTGATATTGCCTTTTTATTGCTCATTTGTTTGCTGATTTCAACCTTTAGTGCTCCGCTTCATCCTATTGGTTATGGAATTTTGGGGTTGTTGCTGAGTGTTCCCTATTTAAGAAAATATTTCCCTGCACGTGCTATGGCGTATGCGGTTTGCTTGCTCATGGCAGTGTGTGTTCAGGTATCCGTGGTGTCAAGCAAATGGGCTTCTCCCTTATCTGATTGGTATCAAAATACCCACATCACGGGCCCCATTAGTATGGTGTTAGCGTTGGGTATCGCAAGTTTTCTATTAAAAGCACCCGAAAAACAAGAAAATAAAATTCTGAGCATATTTTATAAAGAGCCAATACTAATAGGCATGTTACCTACTTTTATTGCGCTAGGCTTATTTTTAATGTGGCGATTTGACAAAGCGTATTTAACCATGCTGTGGGTAATTGAAATAGCTGCGGTTGTGGCAATCGGATTCTATTTAAGAAGCAAATGGCTTGTTCACATCGCGTTACTCTTTTTAGCATTTTGTGTGGCAAGGCTGCTATTTTATGATTTGGCGCAAACGGCGCTTATTATAAAAGCGTTTGTCTTTATCGTGATAGGTTTATTAATGATATTTATTCATATTATTTATAAAAAATATGCGAGTCGTTTGTCATGAAAAGGGTGATATTTCTAAGCATCATCTTAGTAAGCTTGAGCACCATTGACATTTTTGCTTATAGGGATAATGTTCAAACCCCAGGTGGCTTATCTTTTGAAACCCTATTTCGATATCTTGGACAACCTATTAAAACCATAGATAGATCGATTACGCGAGCCTTAGGTGTCAGTGCTAAAAATGAAAGAGAGCTGGGCGATGTTTTGGCGCAGCAAATGCAAACCTATCAAGTCCCGGAAATGCTGCCAGAAAAAACGTATCTGAATCAAATAATTAAGTCCCTTGAGCAGCAATATAATCCTAAAAATTTAAACTATCGTGTGTACATTTTTAGAGGTGGGCCTAATGCTTTTGCGCTGCCTGGAGGGATTATAGTTGTTACCACAGGAATGTTAGCGTTATTACAATCTGAAGCGCAATTAGTGGGAATACTTGGGCATGAAAAAGGCCATATTGATTTAGGGCACTGTATCGATCATATGCGCATACAAGCCAAAACCTATCAATCGCAATTTGGTGCATTTCTTGACTGGTATTTGAGTGCTATGATGAACCATACTTTTAGTAAGTTTCAAGAAAATGAATCAGACAGATTTGGTTTTGAAACGCTTATTGCTAAGCAATACGATCCTAGTGCACTAGGCGAAGCCTTTAGTTTAATGCTTATGAAATATCCAACAGATGAGCAGGGAGGCAACATCATTAAAGATTATGTGGCAACCCACCCCTCGCTTAATATTAGAGCAGAAAATTGGCTCGAGAAAGCGAATCGCTATAAACAGCAACACCCAACGCAAAAGTATTATGTGGGCAAAGAAAATTACCAACTCAAAAAACCGCGTAGTGAAGCTGATTTTGCCAGTGAATGGCATAAGCCGTAGATAATTTTAAATATCTTTTCAAAGCAGCCTGAATTCATTTGGGCCATATAAGAGTAAAATGGGTTGATTTATAGCCATAAATTATAATAAATGGCTTGATTTGCAACCATTCATAAGCTAAAATTGACTTGATTTATAACCATTATGCTTTAACTATATGAAAAGACTACTATTTTCTTCCCTTAAACAATGGCGGGATTCCCCCCAGCGCACTCCTTTACTGATCAGGGGCGCAAGACAAGTAGGGAAAACCCATCTTATACGTCAGTTTGGGAATTTATTTGATAGCTTTATTGAAGTTAATTTTGAAAAAAGCCCGGCGTTGATTCAAATCTTTAATCAGGATCTTGATCCTTTTCGAATAATCAAAGAATTATCCATCGCGTTAAACAAGAAAATCATTCCCGGTGAGAGTTTGCTCTTTTTTGACGAAATACAACAAGCGCCTCAAGCAATAACGGCGATGAGATATTTTTATGAGGAGCTGCCGTCCTTGCATCTTATTGGCGCGGGATCTCTCATAGATTTTGCAATTGAGAAAGTTGGAGTTCCTGTTGGTAGGATTAGTTTTTTGTATATGTATCCTATGTCCTACATTGAATTTCTTCATGCAAAAAATGAAATTAGCCTAGCAGTTGAACTCATTGAGCATGATCCAAAGCTGCCAATAAATGAAGCAATAATTTTATTTTTTGGAATATTTAATTTGGTTCTA
>CAZHSJ010000085.1:0-11370 GCA_964535225.1 Uncultured Candidatus Berkiella sp.
ATTTAGAGCGTATTTGATGTCCAATAATTTCAGTAATAACACGTTCATATTCGCCTTCCTCATTAGGGGTTGCTAGAATACGAATTACCTCCCCTTGGCCTAAAGAACTCCACAATGTCTTTTCAAAAGTATGCGGATTATTGGCAATTAGGGTATTAGCAGCACTTAAAATGGTGCTGGTTGAGCGATAATTTTGCTCTAATTTAATTACTTTAAGGTTGGGATAATCTTGTTGTAATAAAAGAATATTTTCAGGTTTAGCACCTCGCCAAGCATAAATGGATTGATCATCATCTCCTACTACCGTAAAAGCGTGTCTTATGCCGGTCAATAATTTAATTAAGGTATATTGGGCAGTATTGGTATCTTGATATTCATCTACTAACAAATAGCGAATTTTATCCTGCCAGCGGTCAAGCGCGATAGGATCGCTTTGAAATAATTTAACAGGCAATGTAATTAAATCATCGAAATCAACGGCGTTATAAGCATGCAAGGTTTCGTCATACGCAGCAAAAAAACGCGCCGCTAAATGTTCTTGCTCAGTTTGACTAATCGCAATTGCTTGTGCGGGGGAGGTGAGATCATTTTTCCAATTAGAAATGGCATGTTGGATTTGTTGAATATTGTCGTCGCTCACCGCTGTGATTTTTTGGCCGAGCTCTTTTAATAAGCTGATGCTATCGAGAGCATCAAATAAAGTAAAATTCGTATGCAAGCCTAAAGCTGCAACTTCCTTTTTAATAATATTTAAACCCAAGGAGTGAAAAGTAGAAACGGTTATATTTGCTTTTTTGCGCTTAGTGAATAACTTCATTGCGCGTGATGACATTTCTTTGGCAGCTTTATTAGTAAAAGTAAGGGCATAGATATGTTTTGGTTGAATGTGGCAATGCTCAATTAAATGGGCGATTTTTTGCGTAATGACGCGCGTTTTGCCGCTGCCTGCGCCGGCAATAACGAGTAAAGGGCCGTCGGTATAAGTAACAGCGGCTTGTTGAGGGACATTAAGTTCAAACATAAACTTACAGGTAGCTATTTTATTAGGGGCGAGTAGTCTAAGGCATTAAATCCCACCTTTCAAGCTACTCCCTAACCGTGCCACCGAATAATGGACAATAAATAATTGTAATCATCTGTCCAGACCGTAAAGATTCTTTCAGGAGGAAAAAGTAAACTGTGGTTCATATATAAAAACGATCCAATTTCTGGGTTTTTAGATAACAAAACCCATTGTGAACTAAAGATCCCATTTTCCAGATCTTCACTGTTATGGGTGGTGAACATAAATATATTTAATTTTGAAGCCAGTGCTTGTAAGGGAGGAAACAAATCCAAATAACGGCTTGAGATGTGAAAAGCCAGGATCCCTTTGGGGGTAAGGTGAGATAAATATAACTCTAGTGCTTCTAAGGTTAATAAATGAACGGGGATGGAGTCACCGCTAAATGCATCGATGGCTAAGATGTCAAACTGATGCGAACCCGTTTTGTTGAGCTCTTCATTTAATTTAACTCTACCATCTCCAATAACCACCTCTGTTTTTGCGCTGGAATCTGTTAAATAATAAAAATAACTTCTTGCTATTGTTTCAATATCCGGATCAATTTCATAAAATCGCAGCGAATCATGATGGTTTAAGAGAGCAGCGATAGTCCCAGTCCCAAGCCCAATAACCCCAACAGACACACCAGGAGAGGTTGACGCCTTTTTATGTAATAAACGTTCATATTCAATCGCTAAACCAATACCACTTTGATGGCTATAATAGGTGGTTGCTTTATTTCTTTTAGGTAAAAATAGAAATTGTTTACCATGAAGAATGTTACCGTTGGTGAGCGTTCTATATCGAAATTCTTCGGAGCGAGGGAACCTTTCGGTGACCTCAAAGCTGCCAAAGAAATTTCGGTGGTTATGTACAACATCCTCGTTGATTTTATCAAGGTGCAAAAACAGCAAGAAACCTAGGATAACAAAAGCGAATAGCCAAACACCTTTGACGGACCGTCGAATAAATTGCGACTGTTCTTTGAGCCCAAGATAAATACCAGCAAATAACAAGATGCCAAAAATAGTGAGATAAAAATCCCACCATTGATTAAAAATAAGTGGGGCTATCAAATTAACAAATAATCCACCTAATACACCACCTAAGGCAATAAACAAGTAATAAGTTGTTAAATGGGATTTGTCCGGTTTTAAGCGATATATTTCACCATGGCATATCATACAGCCTGAGAATAACAACCCTGAAAAAAGCGCAATTTGGGTTGTTAGCATTAAGGTATGATGGGAAAAAAAGTAAAATAGAATGGCACAAAGAACAATGAACAAGCCTATCCAAACAAAGTTTACGTACACCTTGGGGAAAGAAAACGTCACAATAAAGGATATTAAATATAAAGATAAAGGCACAACCCACAATAAGGGAAAACCAGCGACATCCTGTAAAATAATTTGAGTAACGGTTAATAGTAAGGCGCTGCTTAAAAAAGTAAAAGCTACCCACATAAATGCAGAGAATCTATTAAGCAAAGCGGGCGTTTGCTGTGTGTTTAAATCAAAGGTGGGCGCTTTTTGGTAAACGAGATAAAGGCAAATACTCGCACAGCCAAGATAAAGCAGGTATAACAATGACCAGCCATAGAGTTGAAACTGTAACCCTAAAAAGGGCTCTAGCAAAAAAGGAAAAGCTAACAACCCAATCAGTGATCCCGCATTGGATAGCCCATAAAATCGATAAGGATATTCCGTTTTGTAACAATGGCAGTACCAATACTGCAATAAAGGGCTTGAGGCACAAATAATGATGGCAGGTAAGCAAAGCGTTGAAAATAAAATACAAAAAACCCCAACAGGTGGCCAAGTTGTTAATAATACCTGAGATTCTAAGGGAATTGTGGGGATGAAAATTAGCGAAACAAGAAATAAGCTAAGATGAATTTTAACTTGCCAATGAATGTTTTTAAGTTTGGTTAAGCCATAGGCATAGAGGTAGCCAAGCAAAAGAATTGTCTGAAAGAACAGAACGATAGAGAGCCAAACGGCAGGTCCACCACCAAACCATGGTAATAATTTTTTAGCCAATAGGGGTTGGGCGATAAAAAGCAAAAAAGCACTTAAGAAAATGGAGAGTCCAAAAGCAATCATAGGTAGTCCGTTACACTTAAATAGGTTGCCTGTCATATTTTCTAAACTGGATCGCTTGTGCCAAATGAGTAGTTTGGATGTTTTCTGAATCACTCAAATCAGCAATCGTGCGGGCTACTTTTAATATTCGATGGTAAGCACGCGCTGAGATCCCAAGTTTCTCTAAGGCTGATGTTAACATCTGTTGAGGCTCTTTATCTAGCTTGCAAAAAGTGAATATCTCACGGGTGGTTAGCTTGGCATTGATATGCTGTTGTCGTTGATGTTGGCGATCTCTTGCCTTGATCACGCGTTGACGAATTTTCTCAGTCGTTTCTTCTTGCGACGGATCAAAAGATGACAAACGAGCGGGTGTAATCGCAGGGACTTCTATATGCATATCAATTCTATCAAGCAATGGCCCAGAGATTTTATGGCGATAGCGGTGTATTTGTTCTTGAGTACAATGGCAAGCATTTCTCGGATCTGTTAAATAACCGCAAGGGCAAGGATTCATTGCAGCAATTAACTGGCAATTAGCAGGATATTGAGCATGTCCTTGTGCACGAGAGATATTCACCTTGCCAGATTCTAAAGGTTCTCGAAGCACTTCCAAGACATGACGATTAAATTCAGGTAATTCATCTAAAAATAAAACGCCTTGGTGTGCTAAGGAAACTTCACCAGGTAGGGGTGTTCGCCCACCACCGACTAACGAAATGCTAGAGGCGGTGTGATGTGGTTGGCGAAAGGGTCTTTTTAATAAGTCTTGCGCTAGAAATCCTTGTTGACTGATAGAGTATAAGCAAGCAACTTCCAATGCTTCATTTAATTGTAACGGTGGTAACAGGGTGCTTAGCCTGCTTGCCAACATGGTTTTACCCGTGCCTGGTGGCCCCACCATCAACATGCTATGCCCTCCAGCCGCTGCGATTTCAAGGGCATATTTTGCCTGATGTTGACCGCAGATCTCTGACATACACAGATGGGTTTGGACTTGATCGGTCAACACGTTGTCTATAGACGGTAATTGCGGCATAGATCCATTAAGATGGGCACAAACGTCTAAAAAATTACTAAATGTATAAAGAGGAAGATCATGCACCAGTCTTGCTTCATTTTTATTATCAATGGGGATAATGAGTTTTCTATTTGCTTCTTTGGTCGCAAGTGCAAAAGGCAGTATGCCTTTAATAGGTCTAAGCGCTCCGCTTAAGGCGAGCTCTCCGGCTAATTCATAATCAGCAATAGTTGGGCAGATAAGTTGATTAGAGGCCAATAACATACTAATAGCAATAGGCAAATCAAAACGGCCACCTTCTTTGGGAAGATCGGCCGGTGCTAAATTGACGGTGATCCGGCCTTTGGGAAAAGTAAAGCCACTTTCTAGAAGTGCGCTTCTTACTCTATCTTTGCTTTCTTTTACCGCGGTTTCAGGTAATCCAACAATGGTAAATTTGGGTAAGCCACCGGAAAGATGGGTTTCAACAACCACTAAAGGGGCATTAATACCCACATTTGCACGACTCATTACAACAGCAAGCGACATCCGTGTCCCCACAATCCATAAAGTGTGGCGAGTATACCCTAAAGGAATTGATGTCGCCAACAGTGAATTATGCAGAATAATTCAGCAATAATATGCATTAGCGCATAAATGAGAGAAATAGACCTTATTCTTAACCTTGGAGTAGCTTTTCTTCGACCAAGTAAATTTCTTCATTGGTTCCTTCAAGCACCAACACATCTCCTGCTTGAAAAACCATATGGGGGGAGGGTTCATTACATTTAAACCCATTTCGCGAGAAAGAGGAAATTTTAATAGGGATTTGTTGCGATACCAACTCTTCTAAGGTATGCCCTACCGCATAGGCACCTTCGGAAAGTTCAACGGCATGGAGATATATTTTCTGTCTAGGCTTGTCTTCAAGGTGTCCAATATCCTCACCCTCAAAGAAACCGCGGAGCATTTTATAGCGATTGGCTTTTACTTCCGCTATTTGCTGTTGGGCTTTAGCGGGGGGTTGCCCCAGTAATATCAACATATGGGAGGCTAGCATTAAACTAGATTCCAGCTTGTCTGGGATCACTTCCGTTGCACCAGCTATTTGTAAAGCCTCTAGATCACTGTCATCAGTGGTACGAACTAAGATCGGAAGCTCTTTGTTTAGCTGACGTGCCGATCTTAATATTTTTAAGGCTTGTTTTGCGTTAGGAGTACTAAAAGCAATAATTAATAGACGCGCCTTTGTGATGCCACTTGCGATGAGCACGCTTTCTTGGGTTGGGTCACCAAAAAAAACAGGCTCTGAGGCAGCTCTAGCTTCTCTTAAACGAATGGGATCAACATCCAAACCAACGTAACTTATTCCTTCGTATTCTAAAAAGCGCGCTAAGGTTTGGCCCACCCGACCGTAACCACAGACAATCACATGATTTTCTATATTTTTTAAGGGCTCAATTTCCTCAATGGGTTCTTCAATGGGCTTTTTAAAGAGCTTAAGAATACCAATGGCGATACTTTTGCTATTTCGAATCAATAGCGGGGATACGGCCATGCTAATGAGGGTGACGGCGATGACTATTTGGCTATCTTTAACATTAAGAATGTTTAGTTCATAAGCAACAGCGATCAGGAACAACCCAAACTCGCTCCCCTGAGCTAAAACGATGCCTGTCCGTAAAGCGGTTTTTGAGGGAGAACCCGCTATTTTAGCTAAAACAGCAATTATCAGCGCCTTAAAAATAATAAGAGCAACTAAAATGGCTAAAATAGGCTGCCAATCATTCATGACGGTGCTGGGATCAAAGACCAAGCCAACGGAAATAAAGAAAAAGCCTAATAAGATATCTCTAAAGGGTTGGATATCTGATTCAATTTGATGAACGTATTCAGTTTCTGCTAGCATGACCCCTGCTAAAAAAGCGCCTAATGCAGCAGAGAGGTGAAATTTTTCCGTTAAAAAAGCCGCAGCTAACACGACAAGTAAAGCAGTGAGCATAAACAATTCAGAAGATCTGGCTTTGGCAATATGATGAAAAAGCGGGCGAAGCAACCATCGGCCGGCAGCCAGCATAACAAAGAAAATCATGGTGCCAATACCAATACTTTCTAATAGCACGCCGCCAATCGAGCCATCACCGCCTCTTCCTGCCAAGGCTGGCACGATGATCAAAAAGGGTACCGCAGCGAGA
Source organism: Uncultured Candidatus Berkiella sp. (assembly GCA_964535225.1). Lineage (GTDB taxonomy): Bacteria > Pseudomonadota > Gammaproteobacteria > Berkiellales > Berkiellaceae > Berkiella. Next base: position 6,325 of record CAZHSJ010000085.1, read on the forward strand.
TCTTGAAATAGCAAAATAGCCAAAGAGAGCTTACCATGAGCTTGATCTAATTCATCTTGTTCAACAAGTTGTTTGGTCGCCACCGCGGTAGAAGATAGCGCTAAGGCGCCAGCAACGGCAAAACTCGCTGGAAAGCTTAAACCAACAACGAGAGCAACGCCAAGGGCAAGCAAGGTGCAGAGCAAGACTTGCATTCCACCCAGCCCTAGTAAGGCACGTCGCATGGAAATGAGTTTAGGGAAGGATAACTCTAACCCAATTGAAAACATTAAGAATACAACACCAAATTCCGCTATATTTCGAATTTCTTCTTTAGATTCTAATAGTCCTAAGCCATAGGGGCCTACACAGGCCCCTGCGATGAGGTAACCTAAAATAGGGGGCAAGTTGATGCGTCGTAATATCGATACGATAACAACCGCTAGCCCAAGTATAATTAATAAAATCTCAAAACTTGACACAAAAATCTCTTCTTCTTTCTATCATGGCACTTTTTACGCATTTTTGATTGTATAACATTTAATAGCTATGTGTTCCACTTTTTGGTTTATTTTTTTCCTTATTTTCCTCTAAACGAATAGGGGTGAACTCCCTTATCGTATCTAATGATCGTGACTGCGCGCGCAAGGCGGCGACATTACGTTGTGTTTTGGCATAAAGCTCATACAGTCGATGTCTTGCTTCCTTTTGATAGAATCGTAATTTTTCGTTAATCCGCTGCAATTTTTCAGTATATTCAGTAAAGCGGCTTGGGCTATATTGTCCCGTTTTGCTTTCAGCAATAATCCATTCCAAATCGTTAGTGGGTAAGTTGGAAAGCTTTTTTTCCGTAATTTCAATGTTTTCAATAACCGGTTTTAACGTATCTTCAATTTCTCGAAACAGACTCAAGCGGGTTTGAAAGCACCCTTCTCGATACGCGCGGGTAGTTTCTTGTACCATTTTATCTTGATAGCGAGTGGTCAAATTAGAGATAGCATTAGCAAGCATGCCCATTTCATTCCAGGGCTTCATATCCATTCGAAGTGGGCGCCAGTCTTTACGGGGATCGCTTAAGTGTTTAATCATGATGCGCGCAGGGACGAGCAAGGTAGTGCGAATTAATAGGAAGAATCCAATGACGAACATAGTCTGAAGCAAGATAAATATAATAATAAGCTCGGTCATGCTATACTCAATAATCTTAGAAAAATCACGAGACTGTGTTGATGAGATCAATAAGTTGTATTGAGAATTAAGATCCTGCATGGACATATAACCTCGCAATATGTCACCACTCTTTTCTACTGAAAAATCAGTATCAGCGGCAAGTAATTTTTGAATGATGTTGCGATGGGCCTTATTAAGGGAGGTGCCGCCCAGAGGCCATAATTTTACATCCGTATAGGAAAGGCTTTGGAATAAGTGCAGTACTTCTTGTGTTATCAGTCGTCCGACAATAAGCGTTCCTTCTATCTTTGAACGGTTTTCTTGCGTAACAGGAGCTGAGACGACGAACATAGGGCCAAGCTGGCTATTAAAGATCCCTGCGTAAAGGCTTAACGAAGAGCGGTGATCTAAAAAAGCGGGTTTCTTTTCCCATAATTGGGTAAGGATGGCTTGTTTTGAAAAGGACTGTTCAGATGCTAAATCGATCACATTTTCCCAAACCACTTTATGATCATTATTGAGGACATAGATTAAATTGATTTCCTGGCGTAACATTTTTCGCTTCAACGGTTCATTTGGTATGCGTTGAAGTGTTGGTGTTTCAATCAATGTTGAAATTAACGGATCTTGTGCCAGCAATAACGTAGTATGAGTTAGATGGAATAATTCGCGCTGCAAAATTTCAAGGCCACGGTGTAGGTTTTTTTCTACTAGAGATTTTTCCAGGTTGACGATTTTAGGGCTTAGGTAATAAAAATAGAACGCAAGCAGTACCAGCAACTGTAGCGTAAGCGCGATACACCCCATAATGAGCAAGCGAGAGCGTAAATTCACAGCATTCCCTGCGTTTAGGCAAAGCGGTTTTGTATAGTTTAAAGATAGTAGAACAACTTAGGCTGAGCCATAGACTTGGCAGGTAATTACTCAGGATTTTTGGTGGCATAGAGATCGGCCACTTTTGCTTGAAGCTCATCAAGTTTTAGACGCGTTTTTAAGAGGACTTGGCATTGAATATCAAACTCTTCTTGGGTTACAAGCGACATTTTGCTTAACCATTGCTGCATAGCAAGGTTAAGTTGCTGTTTCATTTCTTGGTTAAGGGTTTTAAATCCAGGCGGAAGAGAGTCAACAAATTGCCTGGCTATATCCTCAAGTGCTTTGGGAGAGAACATCACTATAACCTATGATTATGATGAAGCTATCAACAATACCATAAAACCCACCCTGGCGGGAGATGCTATGAAATTGATCTGCGCTATTATCAAACCCTTTAAGCTCGACGATGTCAGAGAGGCGCTTTCGGACATTCATGTTCAAGGCATGACGGTAACAGAAGTGAAGGGGTTTGGTCGTCAAAAGGGTCACACTGAGCTTTATCGTGGGGCCGAATATGTTGTGGATTTTTTACCCAAAGTAAAAATTGAAATCGCCGTCACTGATTCGCAAGTCGATTTGGTCATAGAAGCCATTATGAAAGCAGCTCACACGAGCAAAATTGGTGATGGGAAGATATTTGTCCTCCCATTAGAAAACATTATTAGAATACGAACAGGCGAAGACAAAGAATCCGCGATTTAATCTTTGCCTTTCCGTTTTATACCGCAATAATGAATAGAGGACCTATTTGAAAGCTTTTTGTAAAAAAGCGGGTTCTGTTAGCAATCCTTGATGCAAATCAAAGTGGTAATATTGCGCATCTAGGGCTTTTAACTGTGCTTCATCTCGACGAAAGCTCTTTAGCATCGGTTTTTTCGCTGCCATGGTTGCACTGTGCCAACCTGAAGGATATACCGGTTGAGGATAGGTGATGGTAAGAAAATCACTAAAGCCAGCATTGTTCATCGCCTTGCGCATGTCTTTGGTAATGGCTTGGTGCAAAATAGGAGATTCGCTTTGCTGTACTAAAATACCATCTTCCCTAAGGACCCGATGACATTGTGTGTAAAACGCTTGGTTAAATAAGCCCAATGCAGGGCCCATTGGATCGGTAGAATCAACGATAATAACGTCGGCACTGTTAGCGGGAGCCTCTTTCATCCAGTGAATACCATCTTGGAATAACAGCGTGGCTCTTTTATCGTGATTAGCAGTGCAAAGTTCAGGGAAGTAGATTTCAGCTAAGCGAGTAACACGCTCATCGATATCAATTTGAACGACCGATTCTACTGGATGTTTAAGAACTTCTTTGAGGGTACCACAGTCCCCACCGCCAATGATAACCACATTTTGTGGTTTAGGATGAGTAAATAAAATGGGGTGAGTCATCATTTCATGATACATAAAATTATCGCGCGAAGAGAGCATAATAATACTATCGATGGTCATAAGGTTGCCAAAATGAGTAGTTTCATAAATAGCAATAGTTTGAAAGGGTGACTTTTCTTCATGTAACTTGGACTTAATTTGTAAACCAAATCCTGTACCGTAGTTGGGGTAAAATTCAGTAAACCACTCTTTGTTGTTAATCATAAAGCAACCCTCAAAAACTGACTTATTTAAAAGGTTGCAAGATACCTTAATCAGTCAGGCACTGCAAGAAAAGTACTTTAAAGATAAGTTCCTCTGAGCTAGCTTACATGGCCTTTATTTAAAAAAGGGCAGAAATTGCCAATTTTTATGAAAAAGTGAGGCCAAGTCACTACTTTATTGTATTTACATGCAACGGATTTGCGCACCCTTGGGGATTGTCCTACAATAATCTTTACCGGGTGAAGAGGTTGTCACCCAATGCTCGAAAAAAATAATGCCAATCGGGAGCAAGGGAGAAGTTACCATGGCAGGTCTGATATTTGCTATTAGCATATTAGCTATACTTACAACAGTCGGTTTTTTATTTGCCTGGATGGTACGTCTTGCAAGTCTACCTGAGAGTGATGTGGGCCAAGAAGGTGCTGTTGCGCCCGGCGATTTATCGCCCACAACAATCCGATCGAGACGGCGTTAAACGGATGGGGCATGTGCCCCTTTTGAGATCAAGGTTGCCATCACGACCATTTGCATCTTAAACTCTAGGGTCCAAAGATCTGGTGAGGTTTACATGCGTTGGTGGTTTGCTCTCAAAAATGCCTTTCTGATGCGAAAAAAGCTTAAACAGTTTTTAGTAGATCCCAGCAAGCGAATCCAAGATCTCAATCAAATCACCTTAGCAGCCTTAGACCAAGCCGACGTTGCGATATTGGTTTTGGACTTTGATGGCGTGTTAGGGCCACATAATGTGAATAGGCCGTCTAAAGAAGCACATGCCTGGTTGTTAGCATTGAGCCAAACTATTGGGGAAAATAGGATTGCTTTATTGACCAACAAGCCAAAGCCCGCGCGTTTAAGGTATTTTGCAGAAAATTTTCCATCCATTTTTGTATTAGAGGGTGCCAAAAAAAAGCCTTACCCAGAGGGCCTTTCCCTTATCGCAAGTTATAAGGGGGTGCCTGTCCATCGAGTCGTGTTGGTTGATGATCGATTGTTAACAGGTATGTTGGCGACTTGTCTTGCTTATACCCAGGGTTGGTATTTTAGCTCTCCCAAGACAAGCTATTGGTCAAACCCCATCATAGAAGGCTTTTTCAGTTTGCTCAGAGTAGGCGAGCGACTGCTAATAAAAATAATAGGATGAGAGCCTTAAGGCTCATCATCCTCATATATATCATCTTCATTCGTAACGGAGAAATCTTCAATCACCTCAAACTCAGAGAGATCATCTTGTGGCATAAAAATATCATCTAAGTCATCTTCTAACGCTTCATCGGGCTCTTGCTCATCGTCCCATTCTTTGGCGATGGTTTGAAGATCATCAGAGAGCTTGGCCAGCCCTTTTGGCTTGAGATTTGTCTTTGATTTCGCTGCAGGGGCAGAAGTAGTTGGTGTTACCACAGCGTTATCAGTTAATTGTGCAAGCCACTC
>CAZHSJ010000086.1:0-11197 GCA_964535225.1 Uncultured Candidatus Berkiella sp.
GAGCTTAATTACCTTAGTGTTGCCCATCAACGGATGTAAAACTTGAGGCACCTCAATATTGCCGTCTTTGGTTTGATAATTTTCTAAAACCGCAATGAGTGTCCTACCAACGGCTAATCCTGAGCCATTTAAGGTATGCACTAATTCTGGTTTACCATTACTTGCACGAAAACGGGCTTGCATTCTTCTTGCCTGAAAGCTTTCCGTATTGGAACAAGAAGAGATCTCACGGTACTTTTGTTGGCTTGGCAGCCATACTTCTAAGTCGTACGTTTTGGCCGCAGCAAAACCAATATCCCCCGTACATAGTGCGACAACTCGGTAGGGTAAGTTCAGTTTTTGCAAAATATTTTCCGCGTGCCCAGTCATTTCTTCCAAGGCCTGATAAGATGTTTCGGGCGCAACAATTTGTACCATCTCTACTTTGTCGAACTGATGTTGACGAATCATCCCTTTCGTATCTTTACCATAGGAGCCTGCCTCACTTCTAAAACAGGGTGAATGGCTCGTTAGTTTAAGGGGGAGCTTTTCTAATGGAATAATGGATTCACGCACTAAGTTCGTTAATGAGACTTCGGCGGTAGGAATAAGGCTTAACTCCTTTTCCCCTTTAAGATGAAATAAATCATCAACCATTTTGGGTAGCTGGCCTGTACCATACAAGGCCTGCTTTTCAACCAGATAAGGCACATAGCATTCTTCATAACCATGTTCTGTGGTATGAACGTGCAACATAAACTGCGCCAAGGCTCGATGTAATTTTGCCACCTCCCCTTTTAATACCACAAATCGGGAACCGGAGATTTTTGCTGATGTTTCAAAATCAATTTTGGTGGATTTTTGGGTTAAATCAACATGGTCAAGCGGCGTAAAATCAAATGTTTTAGGCGTTCCCCACCGTCTTATTTCTACGTTAGCATTTTCATCTTTACCCACAGGCACGGATTCATGGACCAAATTGGGTAATGTGGCAAGATAAGTATTGAGTTCTTCGTGCACTTCTTCAAATTGCTTTTCTATCACATCTAAATCTACAGCTACTTTTTCAACTTGCTCTAACAGCAAGGTAGCCTCTTGTTCATTTTTCTTGGCTTTGGCCTGGCCAATTTCTTTAGATAAAGTATTACGTTTGCTTTGTAGCTGCTGCGTTTTTACTTGCAGCTCTTTTCTTTTTTCTTCCAAGCTTCGTAGTTTTTCCCCATCAACGGTAATGCCACGTTGAGCTAGGTTTGCTATCACCGCGTCTAAATTGTTTCGTACAACATTAGGATCAATCATAATTCATCACTCATTGTTTTTCTGTTTCTCTTAAATTACGTAATTTTTCGGCAATCTTTATTTCCATGCCTTTTTCATTAGGGAAATAATATTGCTTCTCCCCCATTTCATCGGGGAAATAAGTTTGCCCTTTAGCAAAACCACCCGGTTCATCGGGATCATACCTATATTCTTTGCCATACCCTAGGTGTTTCATTAATCTTGTTGGTGCATTGCGCAAATGCAGGGGCACGGGATAAGACGGCAAACGTTGAATATCGTCTTTTACCTTGTTAAAAGCAACATAGGTTGCATTACTCTTAGGCGCACACGCTAAGTAAACCACCACTTGCGCTAAGCATAATTCCCCTTCGGGGCTCCCCATTCGTTCCATCGCTTCAAAGGCGGCGATAGCCATCCCTAGCGCACGGGGTTCGGCATTGCCAATATCCTCGCTTGCCATTCGGACAATTCTCCTAGCAAGGTAAGCAGGATCTGCGCCACCATCCAACATGCGACATAACCAATATAAGGCAGCGTCCGGGTTAGAACCTCTCACCGATTTGTGCAACGCTGAGATCTGATCGTAAAACTGCTCTCCCCCTTTATCAAACCGTCGGTAATCCTGTTGTAAAATTGTTTCAATTAACGTTTCGTTGGGATGGGTATTTTTACTTGCTTGTAAGCGTTGTGCAACCACTTCTAAAATTGTCAGCAATCGCCTGGCATCGCCGTCTGAGGACTGAATAATTCTTTTAATACTATTTTCATCTAAAACAAGGTTTAGCGCGCCAAGGCCTTTGTTTTTGTCTTCTAGGGCATGTATTAGTACTTTTTTTAAATCTTCCTCTGTTAAGGGCTTTAACACATAAACCCGGCAACGAGAAAGTAAAGCATTGTTCACTTCAAAAGACGGGTTTTCTGTCGTTGCGCCTATAAAATAAACCGTGCCATCTTCTACAAAAGGTAAAAGCGCATCTTGCTGGGCTTTGTTAAACCGATGAATTTCATCTACAAATAAAATGGTGGTTTTACCCGATACTTGATAGGTTTCTTTGGCCTTTGCAATGGCCTCTCGAATATCTTTAACCCCGGCGAGTACCGCAGAGAGTGCTATAAATTCTGCATTGGCATAATGTGAAATAAGTTCAGCAAGGGTCGTTTTACCGCTACCAGGCGGCCCCCAAAAAAGCATGGAATGGAGCTTTCCCTGCTCTATACAAAAACGTAAAGGTGCTCCTCCTCCGACAAGATGTTCTTGGCCAAAAAACGCATCCAAGGTTTTTGGCCGCAATTTCGCTGCAAGAGGTTGGCTCATTTAACTGCCTGTATTGATAATATCAACGCCTTTAGGGGGAACAAAAGCAAAGAGTTTATCTTGCACGCCCTCGTTGATGAGCACTTTGCTAAATAAAGTATAAACATCTTGTCCAAGCGGATCGCGCATTCTTACTTCGGTTAACTTGCCTTTGGCAAAGCCGATTTGAATATCTGCAAAGGTGGCATCTTTTTGTTTTGGTGTTAACTTATAGCACTCATCACTTTTGGGGCACTGATTTTTGCGGCCCATTGAAATGATGAAATTATCCTTAAGGGTATCCACAGAGCCTGCTAAAAGCGCTGCGGGTGAATTTCCCAACACCTCTTGCAATTTTTGCTTGGTGACTTGCGACAAATCGATATCGTACGTCCATAAAAATTTGCCATCGGCAACCACTAAGATGGGATCGGGCGATTGGCTTTTCCAATAAAATTTTCCCGGGCGATGTACCATCATCTCACCTTGCGTTTTTGCCACATGCTCGCCATTGGCATCATGTATTTTTTGTACAAAGTTCGCTTTGAAGGTATTAATTTTTCTTAAGGCATCGATTAATTGTTCTGCACCACCCTGGCTTGGCGCTGCAAACAGCAACGCGCTAAAGCCATAGATAAGCACACCTACTAACGCTTTTTTCATTTCAATCTCCTACTGGCGGCGGTGCTAACACTTCTCTGGTTCCATTGGACTGCACCGAACTAACGACTCCTTGCGCTTCCATTTGTTCAATAAGTCGCGCTGCGCGGTTATAACCAATTTTTAGACGTCTTTGGACTAAAGAAATGGAGGCTTTACGCGCCTCTGTCACCACCGCAATCGCTTGGTCATATAACTCATCTATTTCTCCTTCCTCTGTCGAGAAGGCACTGGTTGTGGATTGTACCACGCTTTCGATATAAGTTGGCTTCCCTAATTTACGTAATTGGTTCACAACTTTATGCACTTCATCATCGCTGACAAAGGCGCCGTGAATACGATGCGGCACCCCTACCCCAGGGGGGAGATACAACATATCACCATGCCCCAAAAGCTGCTCCGCGCCTGATTGATCTAAGATAGTACGCGAGTCTATTCGCGAGGATACTTGAAAGGCTATTCGGGTAGGCACATTAGCTTTGATTAAACCCGTAATAACATCCACCGAGGGCCTTTGTGTCGCTAAAATTAAGTGAATACCGGCAGCTCTGGCTTTTTGGGCAATGCGTGCAATGAGCTCTTCAACCTTTTTGCCAACCACCATGATCATGTCGGCAAATTCATCCACCACCACCACAATAAAGGGCAAGGGCTCAAGCGCCTCTGGTTTCTCACCATTTTGTGGATGCCAAAAAGGATCTAAAATCGGCGACTTACTTTTTGCCGCCGCTTCGACCTTTTGGTTATACCCCATTAAATTTCTCACCCCAATAGCCGCCATTAATTGATAGCGTCTGTCCATTTCAGCCACGCACCATTTAAGCGCATTGGCAGCATCTTTCATGTCCGTCACAACGGGGGTTAGCAAATGTGGAATATGATCATACACCGCCAATTCTAACATTTTAGGATCAATTAAAATTAAACGGACCTCTTTAGGTGAGGACTTATACAAAATACTCAGTAACATCGCATTGATTCCAACAGATTTACCTGAGCCGGTGGTGCCCGCCACAAGCAAGTGAGGCATTTTGGTTAAATCCACTGCCACAGGTCTTCCCGAGATATCTTTCCCTAAGGCCAGCGTTAAGGGTGAAAGTGCCTGTTGATAGGAGGTGTCCTCTAGGACTTCTTTTAATCTCACTAATTCGCGATGGGCATTGGGGATCTCAAGTCCGACCACGGGTTTACCTGGAATAACTTCAACAACGCGCACACTCACAACTGATAATGAGCGCGCTAAGTCTTTGGCCAGGGTAGTGATTTTATTAACCTTGATGCCTGCCGCTAAATCTAATTCAAAACGAGTAATCACAGGCCCAGGATAAACGCCTACCACTTTCGCTTCAACACCAAACTCAAGCAAACGCATTTCCACTAAGCGAGAAAGATCTTGCAATTGGCTGCTGGTATACCCCTGGCGCATTTTCTTCTCGGCCATTTCAAGCAGATTCAAAGAGGGAAGCTCATGGTTTTCATAATCGGAACTTAGTTTCTTGGCAGCCACGTCACTTAGCGTTTTTGTTTTTGCCACAGCGGGTGCTTCTTTTTCAACTTTAGGTTTATTCTTTTTCACCTGTCTGATAGGCGGCAAAGGTTCTAAGATATCTTCATCAAAGAGATCATCTTGCTGCTTAAAATTAGCTTTGCTATTAAGCATATGCTGCGGTAAGGGCGGTTTGGTCTCTTTCGCATTTAAACTGGGGAAATCTTCCCAGGTTGGCAGCTTCACTTGCTTGGCCTTTTCAAAGGCTTTTTCAAGCATGGGGCGCAAGGAGCTCTGATTTTGTACGGCTTTCAGGGATTTTTTCCCTGCTCCTTGCATCAGATCAAACCAAGAGAACCCCGTGAATAGGGTAACCCCCACTAAAAACAACGCAAAAAGAATGATACTGCCACCGACAGGGCTTAAATAGGCAACTGTGGTTACCTTTACCGCACTACCCAGTAGGCCACCTGAGCTCATAGGCAGTGTTTGAAGGAGCTTAACTAAGTGCAGGGTAGAAAGGCCGCAGCTTGCGCAAAGGGCTAGCAATAATCCAAAAATCCGGATCCCCCAAATGAGGGGTGAGGAATGGGACTTAGGCTCATCTTTGTAGATAAACAACCCTGAGAGCGTTAGCGCAATAGGGAACAAATAAGCCATATAACCAAATAACGAGAAAAAAATATCTGAGAACCAGGCCCCGGTCAAACCCGCTGCATTACGCACTTCTTGATTAATCCCGGTGTGAGACCAGGCAGGATCAGCATCGTTATAGGTGACTAAAGCAATGAATAGATAAATCGCAAAGGAGCTGAGTAAAATCAACGCCCCTTCCCTAAGGCGCTGATTTACTTGCAGCAGCTCAACCGCTTCGTTTTTTCGTTTTGTCGCTTGTTTCATACGATTCCATCGTCTCTAAAGCTTAATGAGGCCATTCTAACACGTTAAAGCGTACTTTGACGCATCAGGTAACATCCCTTACTATTGAGAGTTTATAAATATAAAGCATTAGGGTCAAAGCTTATGGCGTCGCCAATTCATCATCGACTAATTATTCTTGGTTCAGGGCCTGCAGGTTACGCTGCTGCTGTCTACGCTGCGAGAGCAAATCTTAACCCTGTGTTAATAACTGGCTTACAAAAAGGAGGCCAGCTTACTACAACAACCGATGTCGATAATTGGCCAGGGGATGTTGAAGGGCTACAGGGGCCTGCCTTAATGGAGCGTATGGAGCAACATGCCTTACGGTTTAACACCGACATTATTTTTGATCATATTCTAGAGGTTAATTTAGCGCATCGTCCCTTCACGCTCAAAGGCGATTCCGGTACAACGTATACCTGCGATTGTTTAATTATCGCTACCGGCGCATCGGCGAGATATCTTGGTTTGCCTTCCGAACAAGCCTATATGGGTAAAGGGGTTTCAGCTTGTGCCACGTGCGATGGCTTTTTCTACCGCAACAAGAAGGTGGTTGTGATAGGTGGCGGTAATACTGCCGTTGAAGAGGCCTTATACCTTTCTAATATTGCGTCCAGTGTTACTTTAATTCACCGTCGTAATACCCTTAAAGCCGAAAAAATTCTGCAGCAAAAACTGTTTGAAAAGGCGGAAATAGGTAATGTTACCCTCATGTGGGATCACACGCTAGAAGAAGTCCTAGGCGATGAAATGGGCGTAACGGGCATTAAAGTAAAGCATGTTAAAACCAATAGCATTGAACAGATCAACGTCGATGGCGTGTTCATTGCCATTGGTCACACCCCCAATACGCAGATTTTTGAAAACCAAGTAGAAATGCATGAAGGTTACATCGTGGTGAACAGTGGTATTAAAGGAAATGCGACGGCAACAAGCGTTCCTGGCGTATTCGCCGCTGGCGATGTGGCTGATCATGTTTATCGTCAAGCGGTTACCTCGGCAGGTACGGGGTGTATGGCCGCACTCGATGCTGAAAAATACCTTGATGCGCTGGCATGAAAAATGAACTTGCTGTTTTAACGGAGGATGTGACGTCTTTTCCTGATCCTAAGCATGCGTTAGAAGAGCCTGATGGGTTATTAGCAATAGGGGGCGATCTTGGCCCCCAAAGACTTCTAGAAGCTTACAAACGCGGCATTTTCCCTTGGTATGATAATGAGCCAATCCTGTGGTGGAGTCCCTCTACCCGAACCATCTTAAAACTGGCCGATCTGCATATCTCTCGCAGCATGCAAAAAATACTCAAAACAAAATCATTTCAGATCACGATGGATGCACAGTTTCCCCAAGTTATCGCATCATGTGCCTCCCTAAGAGAACAAGATCCTGGCACCTGGATCACGCCAGCCATGATGGCCGCATACACACAACTACATCAACTTGGATATGCGCATTCTCTTGAAGTCATCCAGGACGAGGACTTAGTCGGTGGGATCTATGGTGTTTCCCTTGGTAAACTTTTTTTTGCCGAATCTATGTTTAGCAGAGTAAGTAATGCCTCCAAAATTGCTATTATTTATCTGGTTAAGCAGCTAACAAGTTGGGGGTTTGATTTTATTGATTGCCAGCTGTGGTCTACCCATTTAGGCTCCCTTGGCGCAAAGACCCTTTCTAGAGCCGATTTTTTAGCCAAAGTTGCGCAAAATAACAGCCTCCCCACCAAAGTTGGAAAATGGACTTTTGAGCTATCTCTTTAGTTGAGAATACGGGGAGTTTCTTGAATCGCCAATATTTGGTACGATGGCGCGGAATTTTATCAATTTTAGGAAGGGCTATGCCAAAAGAAGATCATATTGAAATGGAAGGGACGGTAACTGAAACCCTACCCAATACCATGTTTAGAGTTGAATTAGATAACAAGCACATTGTGACGGCACATATCTCAGGAAGAATGAGAAAGAATTATATTCGGATTTTGACAGGGGATCGGGTCACCGTACAACTTACCCCCTATGATCTCACCAAAGGAAGAATCATTTTCCGTAATCGCGACGGTAAGCCCGGCGAAAAAGAATCTGGTGCTGGGGATGAGGAATAGCGCCTATCTTTAAAATAAAAAAGGCGGAAGTTTCCGCCTTTTTTATTTTGTTACCGACTACAACGCTATTCGGTAGCTTCAAATATGGCCAAACAAATCCCATTTTCATCCGCTGTCACTTCAACAGATCCCCCTAAGGAGAGTTTGCCAAATAATAACTCATCCGCCAGCGGTTTTTTCAGTTGCTCTTGAATTAAACGCGCCATTGGCCTTGCCCCCATTTTCTTATCATACCCCTTCTGTGCTAACCATTTTCGTGCTTTAGCATCCACATCAAGGGAAACTTCTTTGTCACTTAAGCGTTTGGTCAATTCGTCAATAAACTTATCAACTACACGATAAATGACTTTATCATCAAGAGGCTCAAATTGAATGATGGCATCAAGTCGATTTCTAAATTCAGGCGTAAAAGTTTTTTGAATGGCACTCAAACCATCTGCACGATGCTCTTGTTCTTTAAACCCAATGGTGTTTCTATCCATTAAAGCTGCACCGGCATTGGTTGTCATGATCAAGGTAACATGCCTGAAATCTGCTTTACGACCATTGGTATCGGTTAAAGAACCATGATCCATCACTTGTAACAACAGATTAAAAACATCGGGATGTGCTTTTTCAATTTCATCCAATAACACCACAGAATGAGGGTTTTTGGTGACCGCTTCTGTTAACAAACCACCATGATCATATCCCACATACCCGGGAGGAGCACCAATTAATCTGGAAACAGTATGGCTCTCCATGTATTCAGACATATCAAAACGAATAAGCTCAACACCAAGTGATTTTGCTAATTGTTTAGAGACTTCCGTTTTACCAACCCCAGTGGGGCCAGCAAATAAGAAGCAGCCAACGGGTTTTTCAGGATCGCTTAAGCCTGAGCGCCCCATTTTAACCGCCGTTGCTAAGTAATGGATCGCTTTGTCTTGACCAAACACCTTTTCTTTTAAATCATTCTCAAGGCCTGCTAATAAATCTTTATCTGAGCTTGAAACGGATTGAGAAGGAATGCTGGCCATTCTAGCAACAATTTGCTCAACTTCCTTTACCCCAATCACTTTCTTACGACGACGCTCTGGCAACAAGCGTTGAAAAGCACCTGCTTCATCGACAACGTCAATCGCTTTATCGGGTAAAAATCTATCGCGAATATATCTGCCCGCTAATTCAGCTGCCGCTTTAAGCGCAGCACCGGTATAACGAATTTGGTGATGTTGCTCAAAATGACATTTGATCCCTTTTAAGATCCGAATCGTTTCTTCAACAGACGGTTCACGAATATCAATTTTTTGGAAACGTCTTGCTAACGCTCTGTCTTTTTCAAAAATGCCACGATACTCTTGATACGTTGTTGAGCCGACGCAACGTAGATCGCCTGTGGCCAACATGGGTTTTATCAAGTTAGAAGCATCCATCACCCCACCAGAAGCAGCACCTGCACCAATGATGGTATGAATTTCATCAATAAAGAGTACAGCACCAGAATCACGACGTAAGTGTTGCAACAAAGATTTAAAACGCTTCTCAAAATCGCCGCGATATTTAGTACCTGCTAAAAGTGAGCCAAGATCTAAGGCATAAACCGTGCAATGTCCTAAGGCTCTGGGTACTTTACCTTCCACAATTGCTTTCGCTAATCCTTCGGCAATGGCCGTTTTACCAACCCCTGCTTCACCTACAAACAGCGGATTATTTTTACGACGGCGGCAAAGGATTTGGACGGTTCTTTCCAGCTCTTGGGTTCTGCCAATCAACGGATCAATCTTACCTTGCTTTGCCATATGATTTAAATTGATGGCATAAGCTTCCAAGGGACTTTTAGCAGGCGCTTCATGTGGCCCTTCATGATCCATAGGCTGTTCAATTTCTGGTTCATCCATCTCTCTGGGTTCTTCGACTTTGGAGATCCCATGTGAGATAAAGTTAACCACATCCAACCTGGTAATATTCTCTTGCTTAAGAAAGTAAACGGCTTGGCTTTCTTGTTCACTAAAGATAGCGGCCAAAACATTTGCCCCCGTCACTTCCTCTCTTCCTGCAGATTGCACATGAAAAACAGCGCGTTGCAATACGCGTTGAAATCCAAGTGTTGGCTGGGTTTCTCGGTGAGATTCCGAAGAAGGAATTAACGGCGTGGTTTCATCCACAAAAGTTTGTAAATCTTGCCTTAAACGCTCTACATCAGCGCCACAGGACCTTAGCACATTGGAAGCAGCGGAATTATCGAGCAATGCAAGTAACAAATGCTCAACTGTCATAAATTCATGACGCTTTTCCCTGGCTTCTTTGAAGGCTAGGTTGAGCGTTGTTTCTAGCTCTTTGCTCAACATGGCTCTTGACCTCCCAGCGTCGAATGGTTACGTTATATTTTTTCCATTTTGCAAAGTAATGGATGTTCATTTAGCCTTGCAAATTCATTAACTTGTGCTACTTTGGTTTCTGCAATATCTCTGGTATAGATACCGCAGACTGCCCTACCATAGTTATGTACATCTAACATCACCTTTACTGCCTTAGGGTAACTCATGGTAAAAAACTGCTGTAGCACAACAACCACAAAATCCATCGGTGTATAGTCGTCATTCAACAGATACACCACGTACTTCGCAGGACGTTCAAGCTTTGGCGCCTTCTTTTGCGCCTTAACCGCAGGGGATGCAACCCCTTTGCCAGATAACGTGCCCATAATCTGATATTAGCCAACGATTGGCTTCCTCGCTGTGAAGAAGTAAAAATTTCTTTCAATTTTATTGTCGCATAGAACATTTAATTTAGATAGAAAATTAACTATTGTCATTTTTTGATTAAAGTCTTGACTGAATAACCGTTTATGTACAACAGTTATGGTGTTCTCATCTCCTTTCGAGAGGGATCGTTGCATTCAAAATTTAAGTTTAGCCTCTAAAGTAGTTTTTTTTAAGGCTTAGTATTAAGTAAAGGGATTTAATATGCCAAGCGGGATCGTAAAGTGGTTTAACAGTGCAAAAGGTTATGGCTTTATTTGTCCAGAAGACGGCGGACAAGATGTATTTGCACATTTCTCAGCGATTGTGATGGATGGGTATAAGTGCCTCAAAGCGGGTCAGGCTGTCATGTTTGAAATCAATGAAGGCCCTAAGGGGTTACACGCATCCAATATTCGCGCGCAAGGGCAGACAGTTTCTGCAGAAGCTGGTCAATCACGTACCATCAGAGAAGATGCTGAAGTAGAAGCTTAGTGCGCTGTTAGGTAAAAGCCTGTTCTTCTCAATATAGGGGCGCAGCGTGTCTGCGCCCATTACATCTTTATTTCTATTTATCCAACAAAGTATAAAAAGAGAGCGCAGCCAACGAAGCATAAACGTCGACTGCGAAGAGTAATACGACTGCAGACTTTTTTACATTGTAGGGGACGGCCTCCGTGCCGTCCCGAAAAAGGGCGGACACAGAGGCTGTAGGATCCCCTCATTTTTAACATCATGCGTTAATATCCTCCCAT
>CAZHSJ010000087.1:0-11186 GCA_964535225.1 Uncultured Candidatus Berkiella sp.
ATCTGTCGGGGGCAACTAAAGATCCCTTTTGCGTTACATGGGTGCCGACAATTTCTCTTAAAGCCGCATGCAATAAGTGCGTTGCGGAGTGATTTAATTTGGTAGCTTGGCGTTTTTGTGCATCCACTTGTGCATTAAGCTTATCTTGTTCCGTGATTTTGCCTTCAATCACTTCACCGATATGGATAATGGCTTCGCCAATTTTTTGGGTATCCTCCACGCTAAAGACACCATTTTTACCTTTTAAAACACCTTTATCACCCACCTGGCCACCGGATTCGGCATAAAAGGGCGTGTGTTTTAAAACAATATGGCCCTTTTGTTTAAGACTTAACTCTTTAATCTGTTTGCCCTCTTGGAACAAAGCAATTACTTCACTGCTTTGCTCAAGCTTTTCATAACCCGTAAATTCTGTTTTCGCATCAATGTTTATCTGTTGATTATAATCAACACCAAACTGACTAGAAGCACGCGCCCTTTCACGTTGCGCTTGCATCTCACGTTCAAAGCCCGCAATATCCACTTCTAAGTTTCGTTCACGGGCTATATCAGCTGTGAGATCAACAGGAAAACCATAGGTATCGTATAACTTAAATACCGTTTCGCCGCTAATCATGCGCCCTTTAAGCAATTTAATATCTTGCTCTAAAATTTGTAACCCTTGATCTAACGTGCGAGCGAATTGTTCTTCTTCTTTAAGAAGGGCTCTTTGAATATAAAGTTGTTGTGATTTTAAGTGAGGATAGGCGTCTCCCATTTGCGCCACTAAAGGTTCTACCAACAAATTAAAGAAAGGCTGTTTACTTTCATTTAACCGGTTACCATGACGCAACGCTCTTCGGATAATTCGGCGCAATACGTAACCTCTGCCCTCATTGGAAGGAATAACCCCATCGGCAATTAAAAAAGCACTAGAACGAATATGATCTGCCAATACTCGGAGCGACTTCTCATTTTTGCTAATAGGGGTATTTAAAATAGAGGAGGCTGCTTTAATGAGATTAACAAAAAGATCAATCTCGTAATTACTGTGCACGCCCTGCATCACCGCCGCTAAGCGCTCCATGCCCATCCCGGTATCAACAGAAGGTTTGGGGAGCGGCGTCATGTTGCCTTCTTTATCACGGTTAAATTGCATGAACACCAAATTCCAGATCTCAATAAAGCGATCCCCTTCTTCATCGGGTGCTTTTTGATGGGGATCGACCTTTTCACCATGATCATAATAAATTTCAGTGCAAGGCCCACAAGGCCCAGTGTCGCCCATCGACCAAAAATTATCTTTTTCACCACAACGTTTAAAACGCTTTTCAGAAACACCGATTTCCTTTAACCAAATATCTGCGGCTTCATCATCTTGTTCAAAAACAGTGACCCACAGTTTGTTGGGATCTAATTTAAGCTCTTGCGTTAAATATTCCCAGGCAAATTGAATAGCTTCGCGTTTAAAATAATCGCCAAAGCTAAAATTACCGAGCATTTCAAAGAAAGTATGATGGCGCGCAGTGTAACCTACGTTTTCAAGATCGTTATGTTTGCCTCCAGCCCTAACACAACATTGCACACTGGCCGCACGGGTATAATC
The DNA here is from genome assembly GCA_964535225.1 of Uncultured Candidatus Berkiella sp. Classification (GTDB taxonomy): domain Bacteria; phylum Pseudomonadota; class Gammaproteobacteria; order Berkiellales; family Berkiellaceae; genus Berkiella. The sequence continues at coordinate 1,586 of CAZHSJ010000087.1, forward strand.
GCGCGCATCGCGTCCTAAAAACACATCCTTAAACTGCACCATGCCTGCATTGGTAAACAATAAGGTCTCATCATTAGGTACCAACGAACTGCTAGGAACGACGGTGTGCCCTTTGTTTTTGAAAAAGGTTAAAAAGCTTTGTCGAAGTTCATTGACTTTCATAGTTCATCCACATTGAGATTTATCGATAATGCACAGCGAATATCAACGCTGCTGAATCCTCGATATTGCAAAAATCGCGCTTGTTGTAATCGTTCTTCTTTGTTTTGAGGAATGGTCTCCCCAAAACGTTTTATTCTCGCGCAAATGGCCCTTTCATGCCAGGCAGTTTCTTGCCAAATTTCGCTCGTTTTAATTCGGGTGTGATCAATACCATGCTTAGCCAGCTCGGCACAAATTTTTAATGGCCCATAGCCTTTTGAGCTGCGAAAACGAATAAAACTCGCTATAAAACGCTCTTCGTTTAGTAAGTTTTCATTCTCTAGCTCATCGAGAACGGTGCGAATAGCAGCGGAGGGGAAGCCCTTTAGAGAAAGCTTTCGGAATAACTCAGATTTGGCGTGATCTCGGCGGGCTAGGAGATAGAGGGCTTTGGTGCGAATGAGGTTTTTCATGCAATGCTCACATGCAGAGCGGGCCGGCACGGAGGCCGGCCCCTACATCAAATCCACTGTAGGGGCCGGCCTCCGTGCCGGCCCGCTATTTTTTTCCTACAATATTAAACCTCTTCTTCCGCCAATTCTCCTGATTCCATCATATTCTTCACTTTAGATACCTTGGCTTTAGCATCTTCTTTGAGAATAGGTGCAACCGTTGAAGCGCCTGCCGAAGGTGCACGAACAACAGGCGGCAAAGACTTCTCACGAATTTTTGCTTCTAGTTCTTCAGCTGCTTTGGGATTTTCTTGTAAATATTGACGCGCGTTTTCTTTACCTTGCCCAATGCGCGTGCCTTCATAGCTGTACCAAGCACCAGACTTTTCAATAAGGCCAAGTTTCACGCCTAATTCAACCACTTCGCCCAAACGAGAAATACCTTCTCCGTAGAGAATTTCAAATTCCGCTTGTCTAAAGGGTGGTGCTACTTTATTTTTCACCACTTTCACGCGGGTTTCACTGCCCATGACTTCTTCGCCTTTCTTAATAGAGCCAATTCGGCGAATATCTAAGCGAACAGAAGAATAGAATTTTAAAGCATTACCACCGGTCGTGGTTTCGGGGCTACCAAACATTACCCCAATTTTCATACGAATTTGGTTAATAAAAATGGCTAAGGTATTGGAGCGTTTAAGATTACCTGTCAGCTTTCTTAGGGCTTGCGACATTAAACGCGCTTGTAAGCCCATGTGTTGATCGCCCATCTCGCCTTCAATTTCAGCTTTAGGCGTGAGCGCTGCAACCGAGTCGATAATAATGACATCGACAGCGCCCGAGCGCACTAACATATCTGCAATTTCAAGCGCCTGTTCGCCGGTATCGGGTTGGGAGATTAAAAGTTCATCTAATTTTACCCCTAATTTTTCTGCATAGAGCGGATCAAGGGCATGCTCGGCATCGATAAAGGCGGCTACCCCCCCTTTACGTTGACACTCTGCAACCACTTGTAACGTGAGGGTGGTTTTACCAGAAGATTCTGGGCCGTAAATTTCAACAATACGGCCTTTAGGTAAGCCGCCAATGCCTAGTGCAATGTCTAAGCCTAATGATCCGGTCGAAATAGCTTCGATATCGGCGATGGCGCCTTTGTCGCCAAGCCACATGACTGAACCTTTGCCGAACTGACGATCAATTTGCGATAGCGCTGCGTTTAATGCTTGTTTTCTATTATCATCCATGGTGTTTGCCCCTACATAATTCAAATTAAGAAGATTAACCAAGTTGTTGTTGCAGGTTGTCATTATGGCACACAACGTGGTTGATTGATAATTTCTGTTACCAGAATCAATCTAGCGTTGTATTTGAAATAAAGCAAGCCCGAGAATTAAAAATTGCGTTCGGTTGATCTTGAAGAGCCTGCCTTAAACAGGTACAAACACGAAACAGCGTTTTATCAATTTTGAATTGTAACTAAAATTAGAAAACCATATGACAAAGAATAAAATAGCAGCCAAAGAAGAACCCGCCCACACCCCAATGATGCAGCAGTATCTCAAAATAAAAGCGCAACATCCAAACCAATTACTGTTTTACCGCATGGGCGACTTTTATGAGCTCTTTTTTGACGATGCCAAAAAAGCAGCCAATTTACTCGATATCACGTTAACTGCACGCGGGCAAGCCAACAATACGCCTATCCCCATGGCGGGCGTTCCCTTTCACGCGGCAGAAAATTATTTGGCAAAACTATTACAAGCAGGTGAATCCGTTGTTATTTGCGAACAAATTGGGGATCCCGCCACCAGCAAAGGCCCTGTAGAAAGACAAGTGGTGCAAATACTCACGCCAGGAACGGTAACAGATGAAGCCTTGCTGGAAGCCAAAACAGAAAGCTTAGTGGTTGCTATTTGTGCACAAAAAAACAACTATGGCATTGCAAGTTTAGAGCTATGCAGTGGGCGTTTTTTATTACAGGAAGTTCCTTCCACTGCAGCACTTATGTCGCAACTTGAGCGCCTGTCTCCTAAAGAAATATTGCTAGATGAAACGGTTTCCTTTATTGATACCTTAAAAAAGCAAGCCTTGCTACACAAGCGCCAAGCCTGGGATTTCGATTATGAAACCGCTAAACGTCAGCTTTGTTTACAATTTGGTGTTAAAAATTTAAAAGCGTTTGGCTGTGAAGCGCTAAAAGCCGCCATCAGTGCCGCAGGCTGCTTATTACGTTACATACAGGAAACGCAGCGACGCTCACTGCCACATATACATCGCCTGACAGTGGAAAATCCAAACGATTATATCCAACTTGATCCCCATACCCGACGTAATTTGGAGCTCACATTCAACTTACAAGGGACAAAGGAAAATACCTTGTTTTCTGTCCTAGATTTTACGGCAACCCCAACGGGTTCAAGATTATTATCAAGATGGTTACATCTCCCCCTAACAGACCAAAAAGAAATTAAAAAACGCCAACACGCTATTAAATCAATGCTAGATAATCATGTTGAGGAAAAGCTGGGTGCGTTGTTAAAACCAATTGGGGATTGTGAAAGAATTATCGGACGAATTGCGTTGCAAAGTGCACGCCCAAGAGATCTGGAAAAACTCACTAAAGCCTTAGAAGCTATCCCCGCGATTAAGGCGCTGTTGAAAAAAAATCAGATTTTATCAGAAGATCTCTTAACCTCTTTACATGAGCATCGCGCACTGTGTGCAACCTTAAAAAAAGCCATTGTGGAAAACCCACCTGTGGTTATTCGTGATGGCAATGTTATTAAACCTGGTTTCGATGAAACCTTAGATGCGCTGCGCGCTTTAAGTGATAATGCCAACAGCTTTTTAGAAAAGTTAGAAAAAAAGGAACTCGCACGAACTAAATTAAGCACGCTCAAGGTTGGCTATAACCGCATTCATGGTTTTTACATTGAACTAAGTAAAGCACAATCAACCCAAGCTCCCAAAGACTATATACGACGACAAACCCTTAAAAATGTAGAGCGCTACATTACGCCTGAATTAAAAGTCTTTGAAGAGAAATTCTTAACTGCTCAAGAAAAAGCGCTGAGTCGCGAAAAAGAGCTGTACGAGGCGCTTCTACAAAGTATGCAAAGTGATGTTCAAGAGCTGCAAGCTTCTTCCTCTTTGCTGGCCTACATAGATGTGCTACATGCCTTATCCATTGCTGCAAAATCCTATGATTACCACTGCCCCACGTTTGACAATAACAGCAGCGTAAACCTCACCCAAGCAAGACACCCGGTTGTAGAGCGCTTACTGGACGAGCCCTTTATACCCAATGACGTTACGCTAAATAAAGAAACTTCCACCTTATTAATCACCGGCCCAAACATGGGAGGCAAATCGACTTTCATGCGGCAAACGGCCTTAATTGTCATTATGGCCTATATCGGCAGTTTTGTTCCTGCCACAAAAGCCTCCCTTGGTAATATTGATAGAATTTTCACTCGAATTGGAGCTAGCGATAATCTTGCCAAAGGGCAATCCACCTTTATGGTAGAAATGACTGAAACTGCGAACATTTTACATTATGCTACCCCAAATAGCTTAGTTATCATCGATGAAATCGGTCGCGGCACGAGCACCTTTGATGGATTAGCACTCGCCTGGTCATGTTTGGTTGATTTAACCACTAAAATTAAAGCATTGACGTTATTTTCTACCCATTATTTTGAATTAACTGCCCTGTGCGAGCAATTACCGCGTTGTGAAAACATTCATTTAGATGCGCAAGAGCATGAAGACACCCTCGTATTTTTACATAAAGTCGAAAAAGGTCCTGCTAATAAAAGTTATGGTTTGCAAGTGGCAAAGTTGGCCGGGATCCCACCCCATGTGATAAAATATGCAAAGCAAACGCTCATGTCTTTGGAACAACACATCTTAGTGAGTAAAAGCGGGCCTAAGAAAAGCCCTTTTACACCTAACCAAGCACTCCTTAAAGAAATTGCACTACTCAATCCAGATGAGTTTACGCCAAAGCAAGCTTTGCAAAAATTGTATGATCTTAAAAAACAACTAACCTCTGAGGAAAAGGAAAGCCTATGCAACATGTAGCACAATTGTGTCGTGAAATACCCAAAGCAGAGCTTCATTGCCATATTGAAGGCACCTTGGAACCAGAATTAATGTTCACCCTGGCCAAAAGAAATAATATTAAGCTGCCCTTTGCCAACCCCGATGAAATTCGAAAAGCCTATGCGTTTAGCAATCTTCAGTCTTTCTTAGACATTTACTATCAAGGTGCAAATGTGCTTCGCACTGAACAAGATTTTTACGATCTCACCTGGAATTACCTGTTACGCGCAAAAGAAGATAATATCCGCCACACTGAAATTTTCTTTGATCCGCAAACCCATACTGATCGCGGTGTCGCTTTTAGTACGGTTATCAGCGGTATTCATCGAGCACTCTCGGACGCTAAATCCAAATTGGAGATAAGTTCTTGTTTGATTATGTGTTTTTTAAGACATTTATCCGAAGAAGCCGCCTTTGAAACCTTAAAACAAGCCCTCCCCCATAAAGATAAAATTATTGCCATTGGTTTAGATTCGGGTGAAAAGGGTAACCCGCCTGAGAAGTTTCAAAGGGTGTATGAGGCCGCCATTCAAGAAGGGTTTTTAACCGTTGCCCATGCTGGCGAAGAAGGGCCTGCAGAATATATCTGGAATGCTTTAAAATTACTAAACGTTAAACGAATCGATCATGGTGTGCGTTGCACGGAAGATCCCGCTTTGGTTGATTATTTAAAAACACATCAGATCCCTTTAACTGTGTGCCCTTTATCAAACGTTAAATTATGCGTATTTAAAGAATTGAAAAACCATAACCTTAAAGATCTGTTACACCAAGGATTGTGTATTACCCTTAATTCCGATGATGCTGCCTACTTTGGGGGGTATGTTGTTGATAACTTTATCGCCTGCCAACAAGAATTAGGCTTAACGGCTGAAGATATTGTACAACTTGCGCAAAATAGCATTAAGGCTAGCTTTATTTCAGACGATCTCAAAGCCAAATACTTGCGTGAAATTAGCATGACGGTGCAAAATCATTTGCGAGATAGGTGACAAGACAACATATTGTTGATACGCGTAACATAGCAATCGCACTAGAACCATCGTGAATTTCATACCGTAGGGGACGCCCTCTGCCTGCCTTGCCGTAGTTTTAACGAAGGCAGGTATCGTCCCAATAAAAATCCTGATTTTATCAGGGCGGACACAGAGGCCCACCCCTACGAAGATCCTAAATCGATACCCTTTTAGGAGATTTCAATAGGCGGATCTTATTTGCAACGATTTGGAGCCGTCACTGGATTACTCTTAGCTCACCTGGAATCGGCTGATCTACTTCGCGTCCGTTAACCACAAACTTGCCATTCTTAAACTCAAGCAGGGTAGTGTAGTATTGATCTTTTTCAATCAACATCCCTTCTTGTACCCATTTGGCCAACGTTTGATAGGTTAAAGCCTCTTTGTCCGGTGCTGTTGCAGGCAACGCATCTTGAGGGGGTTGTTTGTTTACATATTCCTGCATGAGAAATTCTTTGAGTAACACTTTTGGCACACTCAGGCTGGCTTTAGCTACGATGGATTGTAAAACCTGAGCCATATTCGTTAAATTATTCGCTTTTGGCCCACCTGCCTCAATATGGAAATAACCATTCACATCCCCCTCTTGCGTACGAACGTAAAATTTATCTATCGTGAACTGTGGCCTGGTTGCTAAAAAGTCCGGCAATCTCGTCATCCAAAATTGTAGCATTTTATTTTTGGCACCAAGACCACCACCCGTTTCTAATTGATGATTTAACGTTAAAAAAGATTTAAGCAATTTGGTATCTATTTGCAACAATGCGTTGTTATAGTCTATTGGACCATATACCTTATCTTTAATTGAGAGGTAATTAATACGACAGTTACCGTAAAAGTCTGTCGTAACCCCTTTAACATCCATTGAGCCTTGTGTGTTTAATCCCTGCAACCCGAGCGTGAATTGTTTATCTGGCAAAGTGAGCTTTAAGTTATCGATTTTCGCTTCAAATGAGCCTGGCCACAATTCTTCAACTGATTTTTTAAGTGAGGTGCGATAGCTCAGGTTGTCGATAAATAGCTGCATGCCTTCAACATCAATATCAACACCAGGGAGCAGCATGCTGCCTTTAATTTCCTTCATATCAGCGCTAATCAACCATTCTCCTGACATCCCTTTAAAAGCAGTACGATCAGTGCCTTCATGCTCCTTTAACTTTAGTTGCGGGCTTCTAACCATGATGTCGACCAGCCCATTTGTCGCAAAAATGCTTTGTAGCTTTAAAATATCGGTTTGCCCCACCTCTTGTTGTAGGACTTTTGTCGCCTCGTCGGATAAGTCTAAGGTTGAATAAACCACTGCTTTAGCAAATTCCCATAATTTCCAATTGCCATCTTGCAACTGAACAAAGGGCCCATGACGGATCTCATGATTTAAGACAAGATGATATTCTTTAAGATAGGTTCCACGATCGCTATAAATAGTGGACTGGGTTTTGGCAATAGATTTTCGCCAGCCACGGTGATATTCAACCACACTGGTTTTAACAGGCAGTGTTTCCATCTCAGAAACCAAGCTGATAACATCGTAGAATTTTTTCTCGGCCAACATGCCTGTTAAATACGGCGCACTGCCAATGAGGACACCAATTAAAACAACATAAATAGCAATTTTACGTTTCATTTGTGAGATCTCTCTGTTGGGAGTTAGGGTTGAAACTAACTGAAAGTACGATGTTCGACATTTAGCTTATTATGGCGCAAAATGAAGCATAATCCATAGCTACATACCAGTTTAAAAAATTTTAAGGGAGTTAAAATGAGCACCTTGCTTTGGTTAATTTGCTGGCTAGGCGGTTTGACTGCTCTTGCCTTTATGCGCGCTCAATTGATTACCACCACGATTGCGATTGGTGCCGGTTTATTAATCACCACCTTATTTTCTTCACTTCATTGGTTTTGGCTCTTATTATTTTGGGCTGCTTTTGCAGGATGTGCTTTTTTCTTAAATCATCCACAATACCGTCGACGTTATCTTATTAATCCCGCTTTTGAAGGGATGAAAAATTCCATTCCCAATATGTCGGAAACCGAACGCGTAGCACTTGAGGCAGGCACCGTAGGCTGGGATGCCGAGTTATTTGCAGGCAACCCGCAGTGGGAAAAATTAATGACCATGAATCCGCCTAAGCTTAACGAAGAAGAGCAGGCCTTTTTGGATAATCAGGTAAACACCCTGTGTGAAATGGTTAACGATTGGCAAGTAACCCATGTTGATTTCGATTTGCCCGAAAACGCATGGCGATATATAAAAGACGAAGGTTTTTTTGCGTTAATTATTCCTAAAAAATATGGTGGCAAAGGGTTTTCTGCTTTTGCGCATTCAGAAATTCTCGCCAAATTGGCAGGCCGTAGTTTAACCCTGGCGTCAACCGTTGCTGTTCCAAATTCATTAGGGCCTGCAGAGTTATTATTACATTATGGTACCCAAGAACAGCGTGAATATTATCTCCCCAGACTTGCCAGAGGCGAGGAAATACCTTGTTTTGCCCTAACAGGCCCACAAGCAGGCTCAGACGCCGGCAGCATTCCAGACACGGGGATCATTTGCAAAGGTTCCTTTGAAGGCAAAGAAATTATTGGTATTAAACTGAATTGGGATAAACGCTACATTACGCTAGCGCCTATCGCTACCTTACTGGGATTGGCATTTAAACTATATGATCCCGATGAACTGTTAGGTAACAAAAAAGAACTCGGTGTTACCTGCGCCCTCATCCCCACAAACCTTCCTGGTATTACCATTGGAAGAAGACACTTACCATTGAGTATTCCCTTTCAAAATGGCCCTACCCAAGGCGAGGATGTATTTATACCGCTTGATTGGATCATTGGCGGCGCCTCCATGGCAGGCCATGGTTGGCGCATGTTGGTAGAATGTCTCTCAACTGGACGTGCTATCTCGCTCCCTTCTTCCAGTATGGGGGGCGCAAGAATTGCTATTTTAGCCGCTGGTGCTTATTGCCGCATTAGACGTCAATTTAAAACCGCCTTAGCTTCTTTTGAAGGCATACAAGAAGTGCTGGCGCGCAGCGCTGGCTTTACCTATATTTCCGAAGCAGTTCGTTGCTTAACCGTTGCGATGATAGATGCCGGTGAAAAGCCTTCTGTACCTGGCGCCATTTCTAAATATCATGTGACTGAAATGGGTCGCAAAATCGCTAATGATGTGATGGACATGCATGGCGGCAAGGGCATCATGATGGGCCCCAACAATTACATTGCTAGCAGCTATCACGGTGTTCCGATTGGTATTACCGTTGAAGGCGCAAACATCCTGACGCGCAACATGATTATATTTGGTCAAGGCGCGGTAAGATGTCATCCCTTTATTTTAAAAGAGATGCAAGCTTTGCAACATGACAATATGCAAGACTTTGAACACTATCTAGGTCAACATATCAGCTACACCCTCTCGAATGTAGCACGCTCTTTTTTCCATGGGCTTACCTTCTCAAAATTTGCCTCAAGCCCTGTATTGAATGTCACCAAGCCTTATTTCCAAGAGTTGACCAGAGCAAGCAGCGCCTTTGCTTTAGTTGCGGATATCACCATGGCCTTACTTGGTGGAAAACTTAAATTTAAAGAATCCCTTTCTGCCAGACTGGGGGATTTACTCTCCATGATGTACTTAATGTCTGCAACCTTGAAACGGTACCAAGATCAAGGGCAAAACGAAACCGATTTACCTTTGGTAAAATGGTCAATGGAATATTGCTTAGCGCAATATTGGCAAACAATGAACCAACTATTGAAAAACTTACCACATCGTGGTGTCCGTATCGCTTTAAAAGCAATCATCATGCCATGGGGCGTGCCACAACATGCACCAATTGATAAATTAAATAAAGAAAACGATACAGTGAGCCTGGTTCCATTTGAGAGCAAGAA
>CAZHSJ010000088.1:0-11141 GCA_964535225.1 Uncultured Candidatus Berkiella sp.
AACTGGTGCTAATTTGATAAGCATCTGCGCCCATGGCAAAAAGGCGATGATATTGATCAGACTGGTTTTCTGATTCGCTCAACAATTGTTTTAAGTTGCTTCCCTGTTCTTTATTAATTAACCAGGGCATATCACAAAACACCACGCCATTCATATCTCTATCGCGTTTGGCATTAGGATGCCCAGTATAGATGCTACTTGTCGCAAAAACAGGAAGATCTTCTGCATAGTAAAAATCAAACAAGGGTTTTAATTGTCTGGCTTGATCAGGCGGGGCGGCCATCACAATCACATCAATATCTTTACGGCGTCGTGGTTGAAAATCAATTTTGTCTTGTAAAACAGATTTAACTTGATTAGCACGTTGCTGGCTTTCGTCAATACCTAACAATTGTCGTACTGGCCCTGATTGATCATGAGACGCTTGTGTGTAGGTGGTGCGAATAACGCGCCCACCCAATTGCCGCCATTTTTCGGTAAAAGCGCTTGCGGTCCTTTTACCCCAGGCATTATCAGGAACAATTAATCCGGCATGGCGATAACCGCGTTGCCAGGCTTTATTGGCTATCTGCTCAGCCTCTGCTTCTGGTGCAAGTGTATATTGGATAAAGTCTTTAGCGTGGATCTTTACTTCAGGATGATGATTCAGCGCTAATACGGGTGTTTTAAGAGAAGAACTTAAACTTAAACGGTAAACATCTTCTTTAGAGAGCGGCCCAACGACAAAATCAGCGCCTTCCTCAAGTGCTAATTTATAAACGCGCTCTACCTCTTGTTCTTTGGTTGTGTCATAGATTTTAACAACAGGCTTATTACCCACTTGCTGGTAGTAATTAGCCAAAAAGCCTTCTTGGATAGCTTTGGCTGAATCAGCATGTTTTCCGGTAAGGGGTAATAGCAACGCAATTTGTTTCGGTTGATGATAAGCTTCACCAGGCGCTGGAGGCGGCTCATTTGTCCTGCTACCAAAAAAGGCGGCAGCAAGGGTTGTATTAAAATAAACAAGTAATAAAGCGTACTTAATTATGTTTAACCAAAGATTGTTTTTCATAAGTCTGATCTTTCCTACGATGAGGGCGCTTCATGCAACAAGAGAAGGGTAAACTTTACGTGGTTGCTACCCCTATTGGCAACCTTGACGACATCACTGTTCGGGCTCGCGATATATTGAGTCAAGTAACTTTCGTGGCAGCTGAGGATACGCGTCATAGTAAAGTGTTATTATCGCATCTTCACATTCATACGCCTCTGATTGCGTATCATGATCATAACGAAGCTACCAAAACAGCTTTTATCATCGAAAAATTGCAACAGGGCAAATCCATCGCCTTAATTTCGGATGCAGGCACACCACTCATTAGTGATCCCGGCTATGATGTGGTTGCTAAAGCCTTGGAGGCTGGGATCCAGGTTATTCCCATACCAGGGGCTTGTGCTCTAACCTGTGCTTTAAGTGCCAGCGGTTTACCCACAGATAAATTTTTCTTTGAAGGCTTTTTGCCCGCCAAAGACAGTGCCAGACGAAAGCGCTTAACCGCATTAAAAGATTTTCCAAACACCCTTATTTTCTATGAGGCGCCACACCGTTTAGCGGCGTTAATTGCGGATCTGTGCGATATTTTTTCACCGATGCGTGAAGCGACAATAGCTAGAGAAATAACCAAGAAATTTGAAACCATTACTAAGGATAGCCTTGGCACCTTGCTTTTAGCGATCCAACGCGGTGAGATCCCCGCTAAGGGAGAATGCGTGGTGGTAGTGCAAGGCGCATCGCGCGAAGAAAACGAAGAAAATCATGCGCCTGAAAATAAGCGAATTTTGGAAATATTGTTGCAAGAGGTGCCCTTAAAGCAAGCGGTGCAAATTGCGGTAAAAATGACGAATCAACCAAAGAATGCGCTTTATGATTTGGCCATGGAATTAAAGCGTAATGCCACGTAATACGCATTGCGCTCTTGCGCGTTGAAGTCGCAGCACGTATCCTGTGCGCTGAGTTGGCCAGACAATCGCTATATGCTTAGGCATGTGGAGGAAAGTCCGGGCTCCACAGGGTAAAGTGCCAGGTAACGCCTGGGAGGCGCGAGCCTACGGAAAGTGCAACAGAAAATAAACCGCCTGATTTTTTCTTTACGAAGAAAAAAGTGTTTTCAAGCAGTTGAACTTTAGACAAGGCGCCAAGCTGCGGCGCACGAGGAGTGTACGTTTTAGTACATGACGAAGTGTGCAAGGCTTGGCAACGCAGTATAAAGCGCAAATGCGAAGAAAAGGGTAAGGGTGAAACGGTAGGGTAAGAGCTTACCGCGTTGGTGGTAACACGCAACGGCACGGCAAACCCCACTAGGAGCAAGACCAAATAGGAACCCCTATTCATGAAAGTGGATGATATGTGGCCCACATAGGGTTCGGGTAGGTTGCTTGAGGTTTTTGGTGACAAAGATCCCAGATGAATGGTTGTCCACGACAGAACCCGGCTTATCGGCCAACTCTTCTTTGTTATTTAGTTTACTTTCGTTGACAAAGACCCTGCGCTAAACCTATAGTGGTGACTCGTTCTTAATCAATACCCCCTATGACAACAACACAACATTTACCTGTTATGCTCGATGAAGCCTTAAAAGGACTAGAGATTGTCCCTGATGGGATCTATATCGATGGTACTTTCGGCCGGGGCGGGCACAGCCAAGAGATCCTCAAATCTCTAAACGCGCAAGGCAAATTACTATGCTTTGACAAAGATCCCCAGGCGATTGAATTTGGTAAACGTCGTTTTAGTGAGGATAAACGGGTTAGTTTTCATCAAGCGTGTTTTAGTGATATGTACCGCATTGCGAAAGATCACCATATTCATCAAAAAGTAAATGGTATTCTGCTTGATTTAGGGGTGTCTTCGCCGCAGTTAGATGAGGCAGAACGTGGCTTTAGTTTTATGCGCGATGGACCTTTAGACATGCGGATGGATCCTACCAGTGGCATATCAGCAGCGAAATGGATAAATTCTGCCAAAAGCGACGATATCATCTATGTGTTGCGCAAGTTTGGGGAAGAATCTTTTGCTAAAAAAATTGTCCGAAATATTATCGAAGCCCGGACAAAAAAACCTATTTCAACCACGCTTGAACTCGCTAATATTGTGGCAAAAAGTGTACCCTTTAAAAAAATTGGTCAACATCCTGCCACCAAAACCTTTCAAGCCATTCGCATTTTTATTAACCAAGAACTACAAGCCGTTGATTTATTACTCAACGATGCTTGGCAGCTATTAGCGCCGCAAGGTCGCTTAGCAATTATTAGTTTTCACTCTTTAGAAGATAGAAAAGTAAAACAATTTTTTCGTGAAAATTCTAAAGTGTATGTTCCTAAGGGCTTAGCCATCTTAGAAAATGAGTTACGATCACCGTTTGAATGGATTATTAAGCGTCAACGTCCGTCAACGGATGAAATAGGACAAAATTTGCGCGCAAGAAGTGCGACGCTTAGAGTTGCTAAAAAACGAGATTATTCAACCCCCAATGCAATAAGATGACAAAGGATGTCAGATGGCCAAAACGAATGACAATGTCCCTTCTTCGATAATCATCGGATCAAACAAATATGTCTGGCGAATTGTATTTTTAGGGTTACTGGTTTTTATGTCTGCTATTGCGGTGGTTTACTATAAACACCAAAGCCGATTACTGTTTACAAAGCTACAAACCCTAAACCAAGAAATTGAAGCGCTACAAGTGGAGTGGGGCCAATTACTCTTAGAGCAAGGGACTTGGTCATCGGATGCCAGAGTGGAGCGCCTTGCTCAAGAAAAGCTGCAAATGACCCTTCCCCTACAAAGTGGGGTTGTTTCACTCGAAGAGGAAAAATAAAGTGTTACAATGGGGGAGATCAGTGAAGGGAATCCTGAAAGTTAGCCATAGAACAACATAATGAAGTTACAACAGCTTTTACAACAGTTAACGGATAATCCGTCATTACCAGATTGCGAGGTAAGCGGGTTGTCACAAAACTCAAAACAGGTACAGCCTGGCGATTTGTTTGTTGCGCTTTGTGGTCAACAACAAGATGGCAAAGCCTTTATTGCAGAAGCCATTGCAAAAGGAGCCTGTGCCGTTGTTGCAACAGCGCAAGAAAAATCCGTACCAATCGAGAGTCACGGCACACCAATTATCTACATAAGTGACTTAAGAGAAAATCTCAATACCCTGGCAAGCCGCTTCTTTGGAAACCCAAGTCATCAACTCGATGAGGTGGTTGGGGTAACGGGGACCAATGGAAAAACCACAACGTGTTATCTTTTAGCGCAAGCGCTTTCTCGCCTGAATAAGCCCTGTGCTTTTATGGGTACGATTGGCTATGGTTTTATTGGCGCACTGCATCTGAGCCCTTATACCACGTTAGAGCCAATTAGCTTGCATCGAGGTATTAAAAAATTAGTCGATGAAGGCGCTAAAGCCTTGTGCATGGAAGTTTCTTCACATGGCCTTGAACAACAACGTGTTAATAGCGTTAATTTTACCAGCGCGCATTTCACCAATTTAACGCAGGATCATTTGGATTATCATGGTTCCATGGAGGCCTACGGTAAGGCCAAGCAAAAATTGTTTAGGTTTGAGACATTAAAACGTGTCGTTGTAAATGGCGATTCGCCTTATAGTCAACAGATGCTTAAAAGTCTGCGCAGAGAAATTCCGGTTGCAGCCTATAGTTTAGAGAAAAAACCACATTACACCATTAAACCTTCGTTATTTTTTCCTATTGTTGCAAAAGACATCCACTTAGATCAAAAAGGCATTACGGCAAACGTTGATACACCTTGGGGGCAAGGTAAATTATATTCGCCGTTACTAGGGCGGTTTAATCTCAGTAATGTTTTAGGCGTACTGGCAGAATTGTGTTTACAGGGATTTGAGTTTAAAGCCGCCATGGATGCCATTGCGCATGCGAATGCCGCGCAGGGACGTATGCAAAAAATGGGAACCGTCAGGACGGCTCAAATTATTATTGACTATGCGCATACGCCCGATGCACTACAAAATGCCTTAAAAAGTGCAAAAGAGCATTGTAAGCGGCGTTTATGGTGCGTTTTTGGTTGTGGGGGAGATAGAGACAAAGACAAGCGCCCGAAGATGGGAGCGATAGCAGCAGAACTTGCTGATCGTGTCATTATTACTAATGACAACCCACGCACAGAAGAACCTAAAAAAATTATCGAAGCCATTTTGCAAGGTGTTCCTGCGCTTTATGGTGAAAAAATTATTGTGCAAGAGGATAGAGAAACCGCGATCCGTTTTGCCTTAAGTCATGCACTTGCCATGGATACGATTTTAATTGCAGGTAAGGGGCATGAAAATTATCAGATTATTGGAGATAAAACTTTTCCATTTAGTGACGCACATGTCGTTGATACAGTATTAAGCGAGGAAAACAAGTGAAGCTTTCAGACATCGCCAAAGAAATTGGCGCTAAGTTAAGTGGGCCAGATGGCGCCTTAGGACCTATCACGATAGATAGTCGCAAAGTGGTACCCCATGATATTTTTATTGCGCTCAAAGGTGAAAATCATGATGGGCATGATTTTATCGGTGACAGTATCACCAATGGCGCAAGTTGTGTTATTGCCTCACGTGCGCCACAAACACAAGCAGAAAAGAGCATTTCCTTCTTACAAGTTAAAGACACCACCATTGCCCTAGGCGAGATTGCATCTATTTATCGACGACATTATCCCATTCCCATGGTGGGGCTCACCGGAAGCTGCGGTAAAACCAGCGTGAAAGGCATGATAGAGTCCATTTGCCAGCAACAAGGCAAAACATTAGCAACCAAAGGAAATTTTAACAACCACGTTGGTTTACCCTTAACGTTGATTCGTCTGGATCCTTCTTATCAATATGCCGTCATTGAAATGGGCGCAAGTGGCATTGGTGAAATTCAATATCTAGGAGGGATTGCGCGTCCTAATATCACCTTAATTACTAACGTAAGACCTGCGCATTTGTTGGGGTTTGGCTCGCTTGAGAATGTGGCGAGTGCCAAGGGGGAAATTTATGAAATTTTACCCAAAGAGGGTTGCGCCATTTTAAATGTCGATGAACCCTTTGCGCACTCTTGGTTACCCTTAATTAAAGACAAACGCACCATTACTTTTGGTATCAAGAACAAAGCCATGGTGTTTGCAAGTGATATCCACTTGGAAGCATTTTCGGTCGAGTTTACATTACATATTGAAAATAAATCAGCGAAAGTCAGCATAACAACGCCAGGAGAACACACCGTGATGAATGCCCTTGCCGCAGCGAGTGCGGGGCATGCGCTTTCAATTCCACTTGATCGTATTGTGAAAGGGCTAGAAAACTTTCAAGGCGTCCCTGGCAGATTACGCCGGTTCAAAGGATTATCGGATGCCTGGGTTATTGATGATAGCTACAATGCCAATCCTGGTTCGGTAAACGCGGCAATAGAAGTGCTTGCGCATTGCGAAGGTAAAAAGATCTTTGTGTTGGGGGACATGGCAGAATTAGGTGAAAATGCCATTGAATATCATGCGCAAGTGGGTCAACAGGCGCGCCAAAAAGGGATTGACCGCCTGGTGGCGGTAGGCAAATTAACGGAGCATGCCGTTAAAGCCTTTGGCGAAGGCGCAACTTTTTATCAGAATAAAGACGAATTAGTAGCGGCATTAAAAGCGTCCTTAAATTCACAAACAGTTATTTTAGTGAAAGGCTCACGCAGTGCAAAGATGGAAGTCGTTACCAACGCATTGACTGTTCGTGAGGAAGCTTAGTTATGTTATTGTGGTTAGCAGAATATTTATCTCAGTATTTTCGTACCTTTCATGTTTTTGAATATTTAACCTTAAGAACCATTTTGGCAGCATTAACTGCCTTGGGATTTTCTTTATGGTTTGGGCCACGCATGATCCAATGGCTTCGCACCCATCAAATGGGGCAACAGGTGCGTCAAGATGGTCCACAATCTCACTATAGTAAAGCAGGCACACCCACTATGGGAGGGGCCATTATTCTCATTGCTATTACTTTTTCATGTTTATTATGGGGCGATCTCAGCAACCGTTACTTATGGGTCGTGATGCTTGTTACCTTAGGGTTTGGTTTGGTGGGGTGGGTGGACGATTATCGGAAGATCATCAAAAAGAACTCCAAAGGGTTGCCGGGGAGATGGAAATATTTTTATCAATCTTTAATCGGATTAGCTGCGGTTACGTATCTGTATTTTACTGCTGCAACCCCACAAGAAACTTATCTGATGTTGCCCTTTTTTAAACATGCGTTAATTCCTTTAGGGCTTTTTTACATTGTTTTATCTTATTTTGTCGTTGTGGGTGCTAGCAACGCGGTGAATCTCACAGATGGATTGGATGGGCTTGCCATATTACCAACCGTGTTAGTTGGCGGGGCATTAGGCGTATTTGCTTATCTTGCAGGGCATGCTGCGTTTGCTAATTATTTAGCTATTCCGCATGTTCTTGGTGTGGGCGAGATTTGTGTTTTTTGTGGCGCATTAATGGGCGCGGGCCTTGGGTTTTTATGGTTCAATGCCTACCCGGCGCAAGTGTTCATGGGAGATGTTGGCTCACTGGCCTTAGGGGCGTCGCTTGGGATCATTGCTGTGGTGGTTCGTCAGGAAATTGTATTGTTTATTATGGGTGGCGTTTTTGTGATGGAAACGTTGTCGGTAATTTTACAAGTGGCTTCCTTTAAACTCACAGGACAACGCATTTTTAAAATGGCGCCTATTCACCACCATTTTGAATTGTCCGGATGGCCAGAACCAAAAGTTATTGTGCGGTTTTGGATCATGACCGTGATTCTCGTATTAATTGGTTTAGCAACGTTGAAACTAAGATGAAAAATTCGAACTTACATGTCGTTATTGGATTGGGGGCAACAGGGCTATCCTGTGTTCGGTTTTTAATTAAAAAAAATATTCCGCTTGTGGTGATGGATACACGAGATCCCCCCCCCAATTTAGCGGCATTTAAACAACAATATCCGCACATTGAAGTGTACACTGGAAAACAGTGGCCACAAGACATACTTAATCAGGCTAAAGCCCTGGTTGTTAGCCCGGGTGTTGCTGTTGCCATCCCTCCCATACAGCAAGCAAAAGCCAACGGGGCTGCTATTATTGGCGACATTGAACTCTTTGCGCTTTATAACACGGCGCCGGTAATTGCTATTACGGGTGCCAATGGCAAAAGTACGGTAACGACCCTGGTCGGAGAAATGGCAAAAGCGTGTGGCAAAAAGGTAGCCGTCATCGGCAATATTGGTACACCGGTGTTGGATATATTCGAAACCGATCTCTCGAAGATAGATCTTATCGTGATGGAGCTGTCGAGTTTTCAATTAGAGACCACACACAGCTTAAAACCTGTCGCGGCAACAATTTTAAACATTACCCCCGATCATCTTGATCGTTATGCCAGTTTTGAAGATTATGTCAAAGCCAAGCATCGGATCCATCAGTTTGCTAGCCAGGTGGTTATCAATAAACAAGATCATCTCACCCACAGTAGCCTTATTTCACCAACAGCAGCAACTTGGTTTTTTAGTACCGACTGCCCCAATGCAGGGGAGTTTGGTTTAGTAAAAAAGGAAGGCAAAACGTGGTTGTTTTTTGGTGAGCAAGCCTTAATTTGTGCTGAAGAATTGCAAATTGTGGGGTTGCACAACCTAGCGAATGCGTTGAGCGCCCTTGCCTTAGGGCATGCGGTTAATTTACCTTGGGAAGGGATGCTAAACGCCCTGCGCGAATTTAAGGGCTTAGCGCACCGTTGCCAATTGGTGGCGAGTTTTGAAGGTGTGCGTTGGATCAATGATTCTAAGGGCACCAATATTGGTGCCTGCCAAGCCGCCATCGAAGGCATTGGTCAACAACTGAGTGGTAAAATTGTTTTACTATTAGGTGGAGATGGTAAAGGGGCAGATTTTTCTACATTGGCACAGCTTGTCTCAACGTATTGCCGCGCTATTGTAGTTATGGGAAAAGACAAAGAAATTATTTTAGATGCATTAGGTGATCTGGTTAATTCGTATGAAGCGAGTGATATGCGTGAAGCAGTCCACTTGGCTGGAAAAATAGCCAAGGCGCAAGATGTCGTGTTGCTATCACCAGCATGTTCAAGTTTAGATCAATACCAACATTTTGCCCATCGAGGAGAGGTATTCATGGATTGTGTTTGTCAAGCTTTAGAGCAAGTTCAACGTGCTTCTTAGTGTTAGGCAAAATATGGCTAAGGCAAAGTTTGATCCCATTTTAATGGGGGCTGTAATAGCTTTGTTTGCTTTGGGCTTAACCATGGTCACCTCGGCTTCTATTGCGGTGGCAGAGCGCCAAATGGGTAACCCTTTCTATTTTACGCTTCGCCAAGGCGTGGCGTTATTGTCCGGTTTAGTTGGGGCATTGGTGGTTTATTCTCTGCCGATTAAAACGTGGTACCGCCTCAGTGCGCCTTTGATGGTTTTAACGCTCCTTGCATTGGTACTGGTGTTGATCCCGGGTATTGGGCGGGAAGTGAATGGTAGCGCAAGGTGGTTAAATTTAGGCATTACCAGTATTCAAATATCCGAATGTGCAAAACTTGCCGTCGTCATTTATATTTCCAGCTACGTGGTAAGACATACGCAAGCTTTAAAATATGAAGTTGCCGGATTTGTTAGGCCAATGGCGCTACTTTCTGTTGTAGGCGCATTATTAATCTTAGAGCCTGATTTTGGCGCAACCGTGGTGATATTAACCACGTCATTGGCGATGCTATTTTTAGCGGGTGTGCCCATGTGGCAGTTTATGGCGCTGCTCACTGTTGTGGCAGGGGTGTTAGGGGTAGTTGCTATTTCAGCACCTTACCGTTTGGCCAGACTCACCTCATTTCTAGATCCCTGGTCTCGCCAGTTTGATACAGGGTATCAGTTAACGCAGGCCTTAATTGCTTTTGGGCGTGGTGAGTGGTTTGGTGTTGGGTTAGGGGGTAGCATTCAAAAGTTATTCTACTTACCTGAAGCGCATACAGATTTTGTTTTTGCTGTTTTGGCAGAAGAATTAGGTTTAATGGGTGCGTTAGTCACGGTTAGTTTGTATGCCCTCTTTGTTTGGCGTGGTATGATAATCGGTTATATCGCGCAAATGCGCGACGACCGATTTGCCGCCTTTGTCAGTTATGGCATAAGTCTTTGGGTTGGTTTACAAACACTGATAAACATTGGCGTCAACACAGGGGTTTTACCCACGAAGGGCTTAACGTTACCGTTTTTAAGCTATGGTGGTAGTAGCATCCTCGTGATATCTGTCGCAGTGGGTTTATTAGTGCGGGTTGATTATGAAAATCGGCTTACCCGGGGCCGGGAGACCACCATTGGGCGCAGGACAAAAAAAGACTAAACAAGAACAATCATCGAAAAAAATTATGATGATGGCAGGTGGAACCGGTGGACATGTTATGCCGGCTTTAGCTGTTGCGCGATATCTGCAAAACGAAGGAAATGCAATTCATTGGCTTGGCACACATCAAGGTTTTGAAGCACGCTTAGTTCCGTCCTATGGTTTTCCTATTTCTTATATCAACATTCAAGGCTTACGCCGCACGAACCTATTGTCCTGGTTACTGGCGCCCTGGCGAATTAGCAAAGCGATTTTGCAATCGATGGCGGTGCTCTTACGAGAAAAACCCCATGTGGTCGTGAGCATGGGAGGGTATGTTGCAGGTCCTGGTGCTCTTGCTGCCTGGTTATTGCATTTACCCATTGTTGTGCACGAACAAAATGCGGTGGCTGGGTGGACCAACCGGCACTTATCACGCTTTGCTAAGAAAATTATGGTTGCCTTCCCGCACGTGTTTGCTAATAAGCCCAAAAAAGTTATCTATACTGGCAATCCTGTGCGCCAAGAAATTTTGTCTGTGCCTTTACCCCAAGAAAGATTAGGCGATAAGCAAGAGGTTAACGTATTAATTTTGGGCGGATCTCAAGGCGCTAAGATATTAAATGAAACGGTGCCAAAAGCCTTAGGCTCGATTTTAGAAAATAAGCGGCCTCAGGTGTGGCATCAAACAGGCAAGCATCAACTCGAGGCGACAAAGGCAGCCTATGATGCGATGAAGGTACAAGCCACTGTATCTGAAGTAATTGAGG
>CAZHSJ010000089.1:0-11095 GCA_964535225.1 Uncultured Candidatus Berkiella sp.
TGGGAACCTGAAGAAGCTTTCCGAGAAGGAGGTGGGCTATCAGCTGATCTTCTTCGTGTGAGTACAGGGGATGTTGCTCGTTCACCCGAAAGATCCTCTTCGTTTCTTTGCGCCATTTTCTCTAAACTACCTTGAATGGAATCCAATCTTTTGCGTAGGTCATTTTCAATGACATTTGCGCCGGCTTGAGCAATGGAACTTGCTCTGTACCAAAAACGCTGAAAGCGATGTGTCATCCAATAAGCACCACCTGCCGTTAAAAGAGAGAGAATTTGTTGGGAATTTGAATAAGCATAATTTGAAATGTCTTCCTCAGATCTCATGCAAACAAAAAACCATTTAACATTACCCCAAAATCCCGTTGCACCACCTATTAACCAATTGCAATAAATACTATAAAGAAAGCGGCTAATCCATGATAAAAATTGGGCGGAATATCTATTAACCATCCACCACACTGCAGTTGCTACCATGCCGTTAATAGAGTGAGAGGGGCCGCTTGCGTTAGATGATTCAGAAATGGTAGGGGCTTTACGCGCTCTTGCGCCTTTTTGTGGTTGTACGCCTTGTTGCATGTTATCCCTTATTTTACTTTTCACTTAAACTAAACCAGGTTTAATCTTTTTTTTACACCTGCTATAGTTTCACTGAATTCCTTTTCGTCTTCGCTGATTTGTTCCAATAGCGTGGTTTGTAATTCTCTCAATCTATTTTCAGATTCTTCTAGCTTTTGCTGGGTGGATAGTAATTGTAGCGATAGTGCTTGATTATGTAATATCAGCTTACTTTTATCTTGGGTTAATGCATGTAAATTTTCTTCAATTGCATCTAGTCTTTGTGCAAGATTATGTTCATTCGTGCTCTCATCACGCGTGCTATTATTTGAGCTATACCAAAATCGTTGAAATCGATGTGTTATCCAATAAGCACCTGTAGCCGCCAAAAGTGCCAACGCATATTGTGAATTAGAATTAGAATAGGCATAACTCGCAACATCCTCTTCAGCTTTCATACAAACAAAAAACCATTTTATATTACCCCATATGCCGGTTGTGCCAGCGATTAACCAATTGCAATACATACGGTTAAAATAACGGCTTAGCCAAGACAAAATTGAGCCTGAATAATTTAGTGAAAGCCACCAAGCCGAACTTGCAACCATGCCATTGAGTGGATGGGAAGGTTTAGGGGTAGCACCATCAGGCGAAGGGAGGGGTAGGCTTGCTCCAAGCATAAAATCATCTCTTATTTCCTTGAGAGGATTTTATTTTAAAACAGATCAGCTATTGAAAGATACGTTTAAGCTTATCGTGCACTTTTAACTCTTCCCAATAAGTAAGTGTAGGCGCACATTTTCAATAAGGTTGCCTTTAACCTGACCGGTGCGATAAGCGAACAGACTAAAGATAAGTCATAAAACATACTATGTTGTTATAATAATGGGATTAATCTTCATAAATGGTGCATAACATGTCCTTAGAATCTTTTGTAAATCCTATTATTAATGCAGCCTCCCCTGTGGTTTCAAGCGTAGCTCAAGCGGGAGCCAGTTTTTGGCAAAATTCAGCGTGCTCTTACTCTTATATTCAAGATTATATTGGCTGGTGCCCCACCTATTGTGAACGTTATGCCCCACAAGCCTTAATCGGCGTTTGTAATACGGTTTCTGATCTTGCCTCGCCTGTTGTTGATACGCTAGGGTGGTCAGGGCTGGTTTATGGTGGGATCTTAAGCGTTGGCGCTTATGCGGCCTATAAAGGCCATCAGGCAAATAATAAAGAATTACGCGCCATAAAAGATAAGCAAAGTCACCTAGCCGATGATTTTGAAGGTAAATTAGCCAAGTTACAGGACGAATTACAATTTCAGCAAATGGCAAATCAAACGCAATTGCTAGCTCAAATAAATAAAGGTTTTGAAAGTTTGAGCCAAAAAATGGAAGATAACAAAGAAAAAGTGAAAGCTGAAGTACTACAAAATATTGGAAAACAGTTCGCTTTTATTCAGTTTGCTCTTCTAGCGCTTGTGTATAAAATGGATTCATTATCACCCAAACAAATTGATGAAGAAGTTGACTTAATCAAACGCGCTCGTAAACAATTGGCTGCCTATATGAAGCAAGCGGGCGTTTCTGATATTTTTTATGGCGATAAAATACGTGAAATGGGCCAAGAGATTTTAGTTAAAATCCAAAAAAATGAACCCTTATTCAAGAACATGCAAAAAATTGATGGGCAAATGGAACAAGCCAGATTAGATAGAATCATTGCGGCTAAATTAGCAGAAAGTGAAAGAACAAGTAAAGCTAAAAGCCCAGCATATGCATTGCATGCAGAGCGTCAAGTAGCACCTCCTGTTAAAAAAGACGAAGACGCACACGCCTCCTTGATGATAGATATCCGTAAAGCGGGTGGAAAATCAGTTAAAAAATAAGATGTTTTTATAGCCTACTCCTGCTTAAATGCGGGAGTAGGGATATGCCTTTTATACGCTACATTTTAGGCTTATTATTCCCCTCAAGTGGCGTCTTGGTATGGTGGTTTTTAAGCCACAGTTCTTCTTCTTGGGTTAGGGTGCTGTGCTTAGCTTTCAATTTACCTATTGTCAGCTGATGAAGCTCTGCATCAGAAATAGCGTCCTTATTATCCCAATCCCAGGTATTTTCAAAATTTGAGTAAATTGCCTCATACATCTTGGTGACAAAGGCTCGTGGCTCTTTTTCTTTTGCTGCACTTGGCATTGAATGCGATATGGCAGGGGCTCTTGTTTGAGCGCCAACAAGCGCCTGTTTTGGTTCTGCC
Organism: Uncultured Candidatus Berkiella sp.; assembly: GCA_964535225.1. Lineage (GTDB taxonomy): Bacteria > Pseudomonadota > Gammaproteobacteria > Berkiellales > Berkiellaceae > Berkiella. The sequence goes on from CAZHSJ010000089.1 coordinate 2,802, forward strand.
TTAGTAGTTTGCGGTTTTTGCACGTTGGCATTGCGCTCCGGACCTTGCATGCGATGAATACCAAATTGTATAGAAGTTTTTTTGTCAGGTGAGGAAGAGGTTGCACTTGATGGCGAAGGGGATCTGGAGCTGACAGGGGATGGTGTTCTTGAACTATCCTGTGAACTAGAAGCGGAAGACTGTGTACTGCTGGCACGTGAGCTTGGTCTTGAATCAACCAGATCGATCACATAAGCCATCACCTCATCAGAAATATCGATAGGCGCTTTAAGATTAAATTTGCCTGATTTGTCCAAGTTTTCGTAAAAGCGATTGTGTTTTTCCGCAAGCGCTTTATTATGATGTGGTTCAAAATATTCCCAGTGGATCCCGGCATTATACAAAGAAAGGGTGGTCTTGTGCTTCCAGTCAGATTTAAACCAAGGAATGAGTGATGATATCGTGTCAGGCGTATTAACAACAACGCCAATTTGTAAGTGCTTACAAAGCATACCAACATGATCAATCGAAATCATAGCGCCATGCTTGAGTGTGCCTATCCGTGCAGCATAGTTAGCGCAACCCTCTTTTAGCCAGTGCGCTTGACCTCTTTGAGTAAATTCATCTTCTAAATCTGTTGCTCTATAGAATTGTACTTGCCTGGTTTCCATTTCATTTGTGATCTGTTCATCAGGTATTTTATTTGCTCGCAACCCTTTTCTAGCACGTTCTCTTTCTGCTGGTGTAACAGGATTTTGTTTAATTTCCGTTAACCTAGCAATATATTCTGCTCTGAGTTTGTCAAGAAATAGTTGATTGGCACGGTAATAAACAGTAGCAATATCACTGGGTTCTTTTAGTTTCACTGACGTATCTTTAATATCTTTAGGAACTTGAAGTTTAAAGCATTCAGAAAAACTATTGGCCCCTTCAGATAACCACAAATTATCTGCCATGCTAGCAATTATCTTTCCCAAATGCATTCGTAAGGGAGGCCCAAACACAGCTTCTTGATCTGTGGGGCTATTATAAGTTTTAATGAGATCTTTTAAAGCTTCTAACGAAAAATCTGTTTCAATATGATAGTATTCTTTAAATGTTTGTAACAAAGCAAGGTATTCTTTATCTTGCAAAAATAGGTCATCAGCTTTACCACCTTCAATTTGTGAAATAAGAAAATGGGTTAGACAATTTAGCGCACAGTTATTGTGCCACCCTGTTGTCTGGCAAAGCTCCTTCATATCAAGCATGATGTCTTCTCCTGTATATGCACTATTCACTGTTTAATTCACCTCGACTAATAGACTTAAGATTTATACCATTAGTTCCGAAAGCAATTAGAGCAGATGAGAATATTCATGAAAAAGAAAACGTTCTTCCCATTGTTACTTTCATTTTTTGTCTTTTCAGTTTTTGCTAAGTCTTCACAAAACTGGCAAGTACAAAGTCCCCATGTGATTAATCTCTATGAGCAAAACCAACACAATTCCAAGGTGGTTGGCATTATTTCCAGCAAAGCGCAAAATCTTAAAAACTTAGGGTGCAGTAAAGACGGGAAATGGTGCAAAGTAGAATATCGCGACATGATAGGGTGGATTGAAAAACGTTACCTTGTACCTTTTCAAGAACTAACAAGCGCTAATTTAGCAGGCAGCAAAAATATATTAAGCGTTAATTGTGAAAAAGTGCAATATCGCGTGGATAAAGTTATCTGTAATACGCCGCACTTAAAAAAACTGGAAGAGCAGATCTCGTTTAAATATGAGAAGGTGCTCTCTATGATTCAAGAAAAGGGTTTAAGCGAAGATGAAGCAAAAGTAATTTACTCGCATAGCGAATGGGCTAATAAACGTAATGATTGTTGGCGATCTGAAAAAGGTATAGCAGCTTGTGTCGAACTTCTCGCACAGAGCAGATTAAATGAACTCAATACGTATGAAGTACCTGAACACATCTCACAAAAGCATTATATGTGTGAAGATGGTACTGAGTTTTATATAACAAACAATGCGCAAGATGAGTCAATTACAGTAGACTACGATGACCAGCACACGGTACTTATAGAAAGCCCAACAGATTTTGGCACGAAATATGGTATTAATGACGAAAAATACATTTGGCTTTCAGGTAAAGACGCTATTTTTAACTGGGAGCCAGAAATAAATCTCCAACACTGTGAAGAAAGTGAAGAAAGCGAAAATTTCTGAAAACCTTCGTATAGTTAACCACTGTTAATAAAACCACTCAATAAAATTTCCATGGTAGATAAGCACAGTAGATCTACTTTGTTAAATATCTATACTAGTGATTAATGGGTGGTCAAAAGTTGTCGAACAGAATGTCAAACGAAAGCTGCTTAGGACTATGATAGAATGCAAACATCCCTACCAAAGCCTATTCCACCGGTATTGTTACCTTACCTAAGCTCGGTAGCAAATATATCAAAACAGCAAGATTGGCTTTTAGAAATATATAACGATGAGATCCTCCCCTTAGCGAATGAAGCTTTTAAGGAGTTTATAGGGGAGAATGTAAGTCAAAAGATAGTCAATCTTGAAATGCTACAAGATTATTTTCTCAAAAGAAAAAAGCAGCGCTCTTATGAGAGCAACTTTAAATTAGTCAATTTAAGGCACAAATTATGCATAACCGATAAAATTAAATCTAATATAGAATATTCATTCTATAAAAGCATTGTTCTTGGCAAACCAGGCTTTTCATTTCAATCATTTTTACCTTTAACATTGAACAAGATCTTACCTTCCATTTTGCATATCCAAGTGTTGCTAAATATTTTAGAAGAGATAGCTAAGTTGGAAAGTGCTGGGTATCGTTCCCAGGTTATTTTACTTAAACAATGGGCAAGTAAAGAGCTCAAAGCAAAAAATTCTCTCAATAGCAATGTTTTAAATAACTATAGAGAGTACAATTATATTGGCCCAAGTAAGCCCTACTATTTCTTTAATGGCGCGCAGCATTTATTTCTCTCTTTCCAATTAGAATATAATCATTTGTTAAAGATGTATAATGAAACTTTACATTTGGTTAGTGATATTAAAAATTTGCGACTTGATTTTAACAAAATTATTCACATTATTACATTTGGACAATTAAATTTTATCATGAATCTATTTATTGTCTCATTAAGCCCTTATCGGTTTGTGCGAACAGCTGTCAACCATAGCGTAAATCTAGTTACAGTATATGCTCAAGATAAAATATTAAGAAAAACACCGTTGGTTGCAAAAAGGGAATATTGGGAGGCACTTTCACTTATTCTCCAAATGGCAACATATTTAGCATTAATTGTGTTAACTGGGCTACCCTTGTTGCCATTACCCTTAGCATATATTCCAGAAGCATTGGTTGGTGTTAATATGCTCTATGGTGGTATGGCTTATTTGGTATCAACTTTTTTTTGTGCAGGCTGCATGGCGTGTATTGATAAAATATATAGGGACCATAAACAGGTGAAGCCTCTTGAGGAGGATAACGTTGTAAAAATAGCGACAGTTTCAACCAATAAAGCTAATTACGGCTTTAAAAGCCATTTGTACGATATTCATCGCCTTAACAGCCAGCCGTTATTTGTGCATTCTGACATCAAAAATACACTGAAAAAACCAATAAAAAAAATATATTGAGGCAACCCTGTATCTAACACAAGCGGTTTTGTCTTTTGTATTATCAACTAATCGCTATAATTCTTTTAAATGACTATAAATAGTCTTGATGACCTATGTCTAAATAGTTGATAAACGATGGTAATAGTAGAACCTTTAAAAAGAAAAATTGGACAAGGATTTTTTCCCTTCGGGCTGTTATTGCTCACAGTTACCTTTTTGTTAGTTTTTTTTACTATTCAGTTTCAAGATAATAAGCATAGAAATGAAGCAATTCAATATTACTTTCAAAACAATTTAGACAAAGTGGAATTTCCTTTGTATGTAAAGTTTATGCGAAAGCATATGAGGAACGATTTTTACTATAATCAACTAGAAAATGTTGCTAATGGTAAGATATCTGAGATTGAAATGTATTGGATGCAAAGATCAGATCCTTTCTTTCAAACTTGTTTGAATACAGATCAATGCCTTTCTCCAAGCACCTTAACCTATTTAAATTGGCAAGAGAAGCGCAGAGAATATCTTCATATGCTTGATAAAATTTCATTCCACAAGTATGGTTTTAAGCCTGGCAATCCAACAGCTGATAGTATCATCACAAATTTATTTATTAATCCAGATTTGTATCAGTTTATTATTAATCTACTTGTTTTAATTGCAATAGGAGTGCTTGTTGAAGAAAAAATTGGTTTGGTTGGGTTGTTGCTAAGCTATTGCTTATGTGGAAGCGCGATGGTATCTATTTATTGTCTATTAAACCCGTTTAGCTTGGTTCCCGTTGCCGGTGAAAGTGGCGGTGTAGCGGGCCTACTTGGTATGATGCTCGTATTTTCTAGATTTAGTAAAGTTAATTTATTGTACTTCAATTTACGTGAGGTTTGTCGTGTAACTATTAATAGCGGATATGTGCTTTTATTTTGGATACTGTCCCAATCTGTTTTAGTATACTTTACGGCGTTTGCCCTTATCGATTTTGCGGCACAAACGGTGGCATTTTTGGTGGGAGTTTTGTTAGCGTTAATGATTCAACAGTGGGCATCCAAACCAAGCGCCAAAAAATTAAACTATGAAGATAGACAAACAGATCTACAAGCCAGAATACAGTTGGCAATTAAAGAGATTTCACTGCTAAATTATAATGAGGCTAAAAAAATTCTATATCTTTTACTTGATGAGTACCCAAACAATAAAGAAATTTATTTTCAATTGTTTAATATTATTAAATCCAATCCATCAAGTGAAGAATATCATGATATTGCACAAAAAATATTCTTAATAAAAGACTCCTCTCGGTCAACAGTGACGATGATTAATCTTGTGTTTAAAAATTATATTCGACGTGCGCAACCTACTATTAGGTTTGATGTTGAAACATTCGTTAGCTTGTTGCAGCGCTTTAGAAAAGCAGGTTTTTATGAAGATGCTGAGAAAATTTTAAAAGTGCTGATTAAGCACAATCCGAGTGAGCAGCTTTCGGAGGTGTTAGCAAGAGAGCAGCTCTTATTAGCGCGTTGCTATTTACTTAAAAAAGACAAAGTCCATGGTGATAGGTTGCTTGAATGGCTTGTTGAAACCTTTCCCAATACAGAATCAGCTAAACAAGCAAAGTCCTTTGTTGATATTAAAAACTCATCTTATTATTAACTTGCAAGATAACGGTGTGCTCTAATGGCAGGCAGATACGCTGTCATATCCAATTTTTCATCAGATCGCTTTAACCGGTTTTTATCTTTTTCACATTTTTCAGAAGGTGGGGTAAACTCAGGTAGCATCGTATTTTCATCACACGGAAAAAAAAGGGGAATGGGCCCTTTAATCATTTTTCTACTGATGTTGTTATTTTCAACAAAAACCAGATTTGCTCTTAGGTGGGGTGCTAGTTCTTGCACAATTGCGAGCGGTTCTTGGGGGGAGAGTGCATTTAATTTGGCAAGTTGTATCTCAATACCAGCATCATTGCCTCGTTTTAGTAAAAGCTCTTGCGCTTTGTTTATGCTGATTTTTTTAATGGAGCGCGTATGCGCCCATGTCCAACTGATTTTTTGTGGTGCTTGGTTAAGGATAGGAATTTTACGATAGCATTGTTTTAAATGTAAGCGCGAAAGCCCTGTTTGTTTAAAATGCTGGTTTTGCAAGTACGGTTTATCCGCTTTTAATGCCAGTACGGCTTTTTTAAAGCGCTCTTTGCACTCATTGACCTCGATTGCTAATTTTATAGTAGAGGGAGAAGCGCCGATGAAACCTGGGCATAACATTATCTCCCTGGGAGCTTGGTTATCGTGATAGTGAAGCTGGCTCAGGATGAGGCAGGTTTGTTCGCGTCCGGCAAAGGGAGTAGGGGATGAACGGTTCTCGTTTAAATTATAAGTCCAGGCCATTAAAGCAGGCTCATTCATTATTGCGCCGCACAAGTTGGAGATTGCACTGGTTAATAAAACAAATGCATCTAAAACTTCAATTCTTAACAGTGAATGCACAACCATTACTCCAGAGTCGTCATAAACGCTTAAGGTACTTTGATGAGTCATTTTAAAAAGAGTGATACTCTTGAGGGTATAGAAAAAGACTCACTAGCCTTGATGAATGCTTATCTAGCTGCTTGCCAGGTAGTAACAAAATACAATAAATCCACGCACGCCAATTGGCAAGATATTTTCAATTTAGAGCACATCTATAAGGTTTGGTTTAGCGAGCTAACACGCAGCCCAGGCAAGCTTTATCCTAATCAGTGTGCTTTTATGCATGATTACGTCAAGTTGTGCCAGCATGTGCAAGATTTAGTGGAAAAAAGTAAAACCACGCCCGTTGTTCAAACCCAAGAAAATGATAAGCGCTTTAAATCCCATGAATGGCTCGAAAAACCTTATTATTTTTATATTCATCAATTGTATTTGTTGGTGGTTAAGCATTTGCTCTCTTTTATTGAAGAAAATCAAAGTACTGATCCTAAAATTGCAAAACAAGTTGCTTTTTTTACAAAGCAGTACTTAGATGCCATGTCGCCTAGTAATTTTATGTTTACAAATCCCGATGCGATGAAGCGGCTTATTGAAACGAAGGGCGAGAGTTTTTTTCATGGGATGAATAATTTTTATAATGATATCAAAGAGGGAAATGGACATTTTAATATTAGCATGACAAATATGTCAGCATTTAAAGTGGGTAGGGATGTAGCTATTACACCAGGTAAAGTAATTTATCAAAATAGACTCTGCCAATTAATTCAATACTCTCCAACGACAGAACAAGTCTATGAGCGCCCATTGCTTATGGTGCCACCCTGGATTAATAAATATTACATTTTAGATTTAAAGGAAAGTAACTCCTTTGTTCGATGGATTGTTGAACAAGGTTTTACTGTTTTCATGATTTCTTGGGTTAACCCAAATCATGGTGATAGAGATCTTAACTTTGATGATTACGTGAATTTAGGCATATTATCGTGCCTTGATGCAATTAAAGAAGCCACAGGGGAAGAACAAGTAAATGCCTTAGGATTTTGTATTGGTGGAACGCTGTTAGCCACAACCTTAGCGTATATGAAGGCTAAAAATGATCATCGCATTCAAAGTGGGACTTTTTTAACCACACTCATTGACTTTACTGATCCAGGCGATATGCAAGTATTTATCGATGAGCCCCAATTGCAAACCTTAGAGCAAAAAATGGAGGGAGATGGCTATTTAGATGGGCGCGTCCTCATGACAACGTTTAATATGCTAAGAGTCAATGATTTAGTTTGGCCCTATTATATTCATAATTATTTATGTGGCAAAGATCCGTTGCCTTTTGACTTACTATACTGGAATGCGGACTATGTTAACCTGCCGCAAAACATGTTAAGTTTTTATTTGCGAAATATGTATTTAAATAATTTATTGATTGTAAAGAATGGGATCTCGATTAGTAACACGGGTATTGATTTATCCTTAATTGACATTCCTACTTATTTTATTTCTACAGAGCAAGATCATATTGCCCCTTGGCAATCCACGTATATGGGAGCCACTTTTTTAAATGGCCCAACGACATTTGTATTAGGGAGCTCTGGGCATATAGCAGGTGTTGTTAACCCCCCCGCTAGCCATAAATATAGTTACCACTATTTAGAAAAAGATGTAAAAGAGTTTGAAAGCCCAAATGACTGGTTCGAAAAAAGTCATAAGGCTGAAGGTTCATGGTGGGTACATTGGATTGCCTGGCTTACCGCGCAAAGTGGGAATGAAACGAAATCAAGAGCGCCAGGAAGCGGTAATTTACAACCCATTCAAAATGCCCCCGGCGATTATGTAAAAAAGCGTAAACATAAGAAACACCCCACATAAAACGAAGCAAATGTTCTATGCTTTTATCATGTGGCGTTATTGCTCTAGCTGGATAGATGTCACGTCCTGGATTTATTTTTTATAAAATGTGAAGATACAAATATGAAAATTCTTGTCTGTGATGATTCTATTATCAACCGTCAACTCATTGGAGGGTACCTCCAGCAAATGGGACATAAAGCCATTTATGCAGATAATGGTCAACAAGCGGTTGAATTGTTTACAAAAAACGAGCCCGATCTGGTATTAATTGATGTTGAGATGCCGGGTATGGATGGTTATGAGGCAACCAGAGCGATTAGGCAGTCATGTTATGATTTTTCTCAGTGGACGCCTATCATTTTTGTCAGCAGTTTTATCGACG
>CAZHSJ010000090.1:0-11095 GCA_964535225.1 Uncultured Candidatus Berkiella sp.
TTACCTGCCCTTTAACACAGGTAGGTAACCGCGCGGCCTATAATAAATCGATTAGCCGTGAAATAGAGTTTGCAAAACGCCATCACACGCCTTTTTCACTGATATTAATTGATATTGATCATTTCAAAACCATTAACGACACCTATGGCCATGAAGCGGGCGATGAGGCCTTGGTTAAGGTCGCAAAATTAATAACGCAATTAAACCGAACAACGGATAATCTCTTTCGTTATGGTGGAGAGGAGTTTGCGCTTGTTTTAAGTCGCACGCCCATAGAGGGCGCTGAATGCGTTGCCAATAGAATATGTGAACAAATAGAACACGCTTGTTTTGACTACCACGGGAAAAAGCTTGCTGTTACCATCAGCGCAGGGGTAACCGCCTTTGTTGCTAATGATACACCACAAACCCTATTCAAAAGAGCAGATAGCGCACTTTACATCTCAAAAAAATCAGGCAGAAATAGAATTAGCCTCTTTAGATAGTAAAGATTGCACGTTGTCTGTTGGAAGCTCAGAATAGTGCCCTTTTCTTAAATGACGCGGCAAACTGATTGAGCCATATTTGGTTCTAATTAAACGACTTACCGTATACCCTTGAGAAGCAAATAATTCTCTCACTTCTCTGTATTTACCCTGCGTGAGGCTCACCGTAAACCATTGATTAGCGCCGTCTTTAGTCGCATGGGGTATTATCTGTTTAAAACGACTGAGGCCACTTTCAAGTTCAACCCCCTTTCTCATGTTATTTAAAGACTCTTGGGTAACCGTACCTAAAACACGCACGGCATATTCACGAATAACATCAAAGCGTGGATGCATTAATTGGTGAGCCAATTCACCTTCATTGGTAAAAAGTAATAGCCCTGAGGTATTCACATCTAAGCGACCAACCATCACCCATCTTTCTTGTTCTAGTTTAGGCAAATTATCAAATACAGTTTTTTTACCTTCTTCTGAAGATCTAGAGCAAATTTCACCTTCAGGCTTGTGATATAGCAACACACGGGGATGGGCTTTTGCCAGGGGAGCTGTGTCTATCGCCTTACCATCAATTTTAATTTTATCTTTTAAGGTTACTTGTTGACCAATAACCGCTACTTTATTGTTGACCTGAACTCTACCTAATTTAATCCATTCTTCTATTGCGCGTCTTGATCCCAATCCTTTGCTCGCTAATAACTTATGCAAGCGCATCATCTTTCTCATCCTTCTCATCAAGAAGTTCGTTGATGATATCTTCAAGATCATCTTCGATATCTTCGTCTTCTACTTCATCTATATTATCTTGGGAAACTTCAGCAACGATTTCATCGTCTTGTGGCTCTTGAGTATTTGCTTCTTCAATATTCTCATCAGGCAATGATGTCTCTTCTTGCTCATCAATATCTAGAGCCAGTTGTTTTTCTTGTAGCTCGACATTCTCTTCAATGTTTGATACTAAGGAGTCAAAGTCTTTTAACTCAGCAAGTGGTGGTAAATCTTCTAAACTTTTTAATCCAAAATGATCTAAAAATCCTTTTGTGGTTGCATATAGGGCCGGCTTACCTGGCACTTCTTTATGACCCACCACACGGATCCAACCTTGTTCATCTAAGGTTTTAATAATGTTTGAGCTTGCCACAACGCCACGGATCTCTTCTATTTCGCCACGTGTGATAGGCTGGCGGTAAGCAATTAAAGCTAAAGTTTCTAATAACGCTCGAGAATAACGCGCTGGTTTTTCCTCAGTATTTTTTGCAATATACGGAACAACGGCCTGCGAAACCTGAAAACGGAAACCTGACGCCACCTCACAAAGTTCAATACCTTTGTCTTGATAATTTTTCTTTAATTGCACGAGCGCCCTTTTAATATCTTGCGCTTTGGGCTTTACCTCATCAATAAACATTTTGGCAAGTGCTTCTGCTGATAACGGCTCTTTTGCAGCAAACAGCAACCCTTCTACAATAATCATTAATTCTTCAATCGTTTTTTTCTTCATAAACCATCGCCTTTTTTGGCTTGTTTAATATTCATCGATGTTGTTTAGGGCTTGTGCTTCATCATTCTTAACAAAGACTTCATTGGTAGCCTGGCCTTCATACACCGTATTACACTGGGTAATATGGATAAGACCAAAATCTTCTGCTTGAACAATATCAATTAATCCAATTTTTAATAATTCTAATATCGCCAAGAAACACACAACCACCCCAAGACGCCCCTCAGAGAGATCAAAACATTCATAAAATTCGACAAATTTGTTATTGCTGACTTTTTCCAAAATAGCACTCATGCGTTCTCTCACTGAAAGCGCTTCTTTTGAAACACGGTGTGTTGCCAGTAATTCTGAGCGTTTTAAAATATCTATAAACGCGCTTAATAACTCAGGGAGCTCTACCTGAGGAACTACCTTAGGCACAATTAAATCGGGGACAAAAATCTGATGGCTAAAAATATCCCGCCCAAATCTTGGTAACGTTTCAAGCTGCTCGGCTGCTTTCTTAATACGCTCATATTCTTGCAAACGTCTGACTAATTGCGCACGCGGATCTTCTTCCTCTTGCACCTCTTCAGATCGCGGTAACAACATTCTTGATTTGATTTCCGCCAAGGTTGCGGCCATGACTAAATAATCGGCCGCCAGCTCAAGCCGGATTTCTTTCATGATATCAACATATTCCATATATTGTGCGGTAATTTGAGCAATCGGAATATTGAGAATGTCCAGATTATTTTTTCGAATAAGATACAACAGTAAATCCAGTGGCCCTTCAAAGGCATCCATGAAAATTTCTAACGCATCTGGCGGGATATAAAGATCAGGTGGAAACTGGGTAAGCGGTACACCAAGATATTTAGCCAGTACCTCGTGAGGATTTTCAATACTTACTTCTTCTTGAGGCGCTACTTGCCCCGGTTCCTGCAAAACACTTTGCGTTGCAGCCTCAATTTCTTGAACTTCTTCTGTTGTATGGTTATTTGTCACGGTGCACTAACCCCATGACTTCTCTTACCTCTTCAAGTGTTTCTTGGGCAACATCTCTTGCAGCCTCACAACCTTCTCGAACAATTTCTTTTACCAAGCGCATATTATTTTTGTATTCTAAAGCACGTTCTTGAATTGGTTTCAAACTTTTAATAATGTTATCGCTTACACATTTTTTACAGTCTAAACAACCTATACCTGCAGTCGTACAACCTTGCATAACCCACGCTTGTTGTTCGGCGGATGAATAGACAATATGCAACGGCCACACGGGGCACTTTTCGGGGTTACCCGGATCAACTCTTCTTATTCTAGCGGGATCGGTTGGCATTACCCGTATTCTTTTTTCAATACTTTCTGGTGCTTCACGAATGGCAATGGTGTTGTTATAGGACTTAGACATTTTTTGCCCATCGAGCCCCGTTAACTTTGCGTGTTGTGTTAACAAAGGATACGGTTCTGGCAAAATAATTTTACCTGAGCCTTCTAAGTAGCCGTATAAACGCTCTCTATCGCCTAAGGAAAGATTTCCTTGAGATGAAATAAGCGCCTGCCCTCTTTCTAAAGATTCGACATTCCCTGTTTCCTGGTATTGTTTAACGCATTCTAAATAAATGTTGGCATTCTTTTTTCCCATTTTGGAAACAGCGCTTAAAGCTTTTTCCTCAAAGCCAACTTCTTTACCGTATAAGTGATTAAATCGTCTTGCCACTTCCCGTGTTAATTCAAGGTGAGAGACTTGATCTTCCCCTACCGGAACAAACCCTGCTTTGTAGGCTAAGATGTCTGCGCTTTGTAATAAGGGGTATCCTAAAAACCCATACGTGGACAAATCTTTTTCTTTTAATTTTTCTTGTTGATCTTTAAAAGTTGGAACACGCTCAAGCCACCCTAAGGGTGTTAACATCGATAATAGCAAATGTAATTCTGCATGCTCAGGCACTCGTGATTGGATAAAGAGTTTGCAAGAACCAGGATTGATACCGCAGGCCAGCCAATCAATAAAAGTTTCCCAGACATTTTCTTCAATATCGACAGGATCTTCATAGTGTGTGGTTAATGCGTGCCAATCGGCAACGAAAAAGAAGCATTCGTACTCATATTGTAACTTGATCCAATTTTTAAGCACGCCATGATAGTGCCCTAAATGCAACGGACCCGTAGGACGCATCCCTGAGACCACACGCTGATATTCATTGACTGTGCCAGTCACACTCACTATTTATACCTTACTCTTGTTGTTTTTGGTTCAACCTAGAATTATACGTCAGCCGCACTTCTTTAAAAAAATATTCTTTTTGACTTTTTCAGCACCAAAAGGTAGTATGCCAACTTTTTGAAACTTAATCCATTAGAAAAACAATAAGTTAAACAATAATGATTGTATTGCCCCCGCCTGAATCCACCGCAAATCAAAGCCCTGAAGCCTTTGTTGCACTCATCACGTTAGTGGTTATTGGGTTTGTGGTATATGGGATCAGCAAATTTAAGTTATCAAACTTAGTTAAGTTTGTGGTTATGGCCTTGTCATTGAAATTGCCGAGATTATTCTTCAAATGGCGTCGGATCACCTAAGCCTTTACGAATAACATGGGGAGTCTCTTTAGTTAAATCTATGACTGTGCTTGGGATCCCAACGCCAATCCCCACATCAAGAATAAGATCAACCTGACCTAACGTTTTGGGTGCGATTAAAGCCGGATCGGAAATGGGCTCAAGATCGTCGGCTAACCACAAGGTGGTTGTTAAGATGGGTGTCCCCAGAACTTGTAACATTGCCTTGGCGAGCGGATGCTCAGGAATTTTAATCCCTACCACCCTCCGCTTAACTCCTAAGGCTAGTTTTGGTACTTTTTTAGTCGCTGGCAAAATAAAGGTATAGGGGCCTGGGGTATAACGCTTTAACAAAGCAAAGGCATTGTTATCTATCCTACAATATTGAGCAGCTTCTGAAATGCTATAACACAGCAGGCTTAAAGGATGCTTTTCATCTAATTTTCTCAGTTTCCGAATAGTATCAAGGGCTTTCTTACTTTCTAGGGCACATCCAAAAGCATAACCTGAGTCAGTTGGGTAAGCCACCAATTCCCCGCTTTTAATTGCCGTCGCTGCTTGTTGAACCAAGCGCGGCTGGGGATTTTCTGGATGTACAGTGAAATACCGGGTCATTCGCTCATCTTCCTGCCTTACTCATATAATCTTAGGTGATGTTTGAAGGTATTCCCACTAAGAACGCAAGAAACAGACGTTTAACGCATATTTTGAGGCTGCGAGTCATTTTAGAAAGTGGTAAACTAGGGCTTCATGACCAGTTGAAATGACGTAAAACATAAAATAGCGCCTATAGGATCTTCATGAAATTTTTTTACGATCTCCTCCCTATTTTCGTTTTCTTTATCGTTTATAAACTTTTTAACATCTACTATGCGACTGCAGCAGCCATTATTGCTACTGCCTTACAAATTGGCGTTACCCTCGTTCGTGGCAAAAAACCCGACATGATGCAGCTTATCACCCTTGGTATGATTATTGTTTTAGGCGGTGCAACCTTATTCTTTCGTAATGAATTATTTATTAAATGGAAGCCAACGGTTGTCTATTGGATTTTGGGTGGCGTGTTCGCCTTAAGCCCCTTCTTTACTAATAAGAATTTAGTTCAAAAAATGTTAGATAAATCCTTAACGCTACCTGATAAAGCGTGGAATTTACTGAACATCAGCTGGTATTGTTTCTTCTTTTTTATGGGCGTGCTTAATTTATTTGTGGTTTACACCTTTGATACTGATGTGTGGGTTAATTTTAAATTGTTTGGCACTTTAGGCCTAACGCTGGCATTTGTGGTTGTTCAAGGGCTTTTGGTTTCTAAATATTTGCCCAATAAAGAACAAAAAAACTCTCACTAAGCTTTTACCACCCCTCATCCGGCCCTTCGGGCCACCTTCTCCCCTTAGGGTAGAAGGGAATAAGAGATAAAACATGACACCAAACGAAAGACTCGTATTGATTGAAAAAAGATTACGCGAGGCGCTATCACCTACCTTGATTGAAGTGATTGATGAAAGCCATTTTCATGTAGGACATGAAGGCGCAAAAACTGGCGCCAGTCACTTTGCTGTGACGATTGTCGCGCAAGCCTTTACAGGTCTAAGCTTAATTAAAAGACATCAGTTGGTTTATGCGCAATTAAATGATCTTATTCCCAAAGAAGTGCATGCCTTGAAAATAAAAGCAAAAGCGCCAAATGAAGTTGACGCTTGCTGAGAAATTATTATCTATTTTCTGCTAAATAATCAAACGCCACTTTGCCATAGGGTAAGGTTAAATCGGTCAAAATATGCGTTGCACTAATAACGCGCCTAACGGGGAGATCAGCAACCGGTGCCATGGCGTGTGGAATAAGATGTAAAGCACCAGGCCCTGTCCAAGCCCCTTTCACCGTAACGTCTTCTAAATAATACTCTACCAACTCGCAACTTTTAACCGAACCATCCACATGTGGCATGATTTTTAACAAATAACTCGGCGCCATTAGTGATTTTAGCACGTCACTTTTATCTAAGGTTTCATATTTGTAACCCATGGTACCCATGGCGATTTGCGTCTTTTCATACTCAAGCGTACCCATGAGTGTTTCTTCTACAACTTGTAGTTTAGGGTTGGCTAATTTTTTAGGGAAACCCCAAATTTCTCTGCCTGCGGCGATAGGGGCCTCATCATCTAAATACATAGAATGAGAGTACCCCCCTTTTTTGCCTTTATAGGAAACCGGAATAACCTGCCCTGACTCTGTATAATCGCCAAAGCCAGTAGAATCCGGCATTCTAATAAATTCAAACTTCACAATGGGCTCAAGCACTTCTAATGGCTCAGGAACTACGGCTTTAAGCTTATCCATATCGGTTTCAT
The DNA here is from genome assembly GCA_964535225.1 of Uncultured Candidatus Berkiella sp. Lineage (GTDB taxonomy): Bacteria > Pseudomonadota > Gammaproteobacteria > Berkiellales > Berkiellaceae > Berkiella. Next base: position 6,877 of record CAZHSJ010000090.1, read on the forward strand.
AAGTAATAATAAAAAATTCGCGGTTTACGAAGCGATAAGGCCCTCTTGGATAAGCAGGCCTTGTTAGTGGCATTGCAAACGCATTTTCAATGACATCAGATTTTTTCATGGGTTTTCCTTAAAATTCATGTAATACAACACCAGCATCATCGTCGATCAAATCAAGCCAGGAGGGATTATTAATTGCAGTTTGTGCATCATTTAACCCAAACTGGTAATGTTCTTTTAACGACTGTGCTGAAAAATCGAAATCTTTAGAGAACAGATCATAAGGCTTATTTTTATATTGAAAGCGAACAATATTTAAGGCGCTGGGGTGCCCCAAATCACACAAGGCAGACAGCTCTTTACTGGGACTCTCTTTATTATACCGCTCATATACTTTTTGAATTTTATGCTGCAAGCGGTGGATCTCACAAAAGGCATGGAGCACCTGATGATAGCGGCTTGCATATTGAATGTCTTTTTTACGTTTCATCACCCCAAGTAGGTTGGCTGGCAGCTCATCTTCATTGGGAAACAAATTTACCATATAACACATAATTTTTTGTGGGATCTTTTCTTTAAGTACAATTTTAAAGGGCGTATTAGAGCTTATACCACCATCCCAATAGTGTTTTCCGTCAATTTTAATGGCGGGAAAGCCAGGCGCAAGCGCACCACTGGCCATAATATGTTTTGGCTCAATAATTTGCCGCGTGTTATCAAAACAGATCATTTCTCCATCTTCGACACACACCGCACACAAGGTAAGTCTTGTTGTTTTTTCGTTCAGAATATTAAAATCGATCACTTTTTCCAGGGTGGCAATTAATGGCTTTGTGTCATAAAAGCTTAAGGTGTCTGGCGTACCTTTTAAAAATAATTGGCAAGGATTAAAGAATTGAGGCGCAAAAAAACCTTGCTGGCCAAAGAACATTGTCCATTGACCAGATAAAAAGTTTTGCCAGCGTCGCAAATGTTCGTTATGAAAAGACATGGGGTAAGACCATTCTGGGGTCGCAATGGTTTGCCAAAATTCTTTTAACTTAGGAATTCTATTCTCTGGTAAATTACCTGCAACGATAGCCGCATTAATGGCCCCAATGGAGGTGCCTATCAACCAATCAGCTTTACTTCCCTGTTGCAATAAACCTTCTAAAACACCTAGCTGATAAGCGCCTAATGCCCCTCCCCCTTGAAGTACAAAAACGCTCAAATCATAAGCATGGGAAGTGGCCATACCTATTCCTTATTGCATAAACCATCCATGACTAACCAGTAAAGATTGCCCCGTTAAGGCATTCGAATCAAAAGAGGCAAAGAGTAAGGCGATGTCTGCAACATCTTCAGTAGTTGTAAACTCACCATCGATGGTTTCTTTTAGCATTACTTTTTTTATAACGTCTTCTTCACTAATACCAAGCTCTTTTGCTTGTTGGGGGATTTGCTTATCCACAAGTGGGGTTCGCACAAAGCTTGGGCAAATCACATTGGCTCTTACATTGTGCTTAATGCCTTCTTTAGCCACCACTTTACATAAACCGATTAACCCATGCTTAGCCGTTACATACGGGGCTTTTAATAAAGAAGCTTCTTTAGAATGAACTGAGCCCATATAAATAATTGCACCTCCCCGCCCTTGTTTATACATATACTTTAAGCATTCCCGTGTGGTTAAAAAAGCGCCATCTAAGTGAATAGCGAGCATTTTCTTCCATTGCGCTAAAGGCAGCTCTTCTATAGGAGAAATAACTTGAATGCCGGCATTACTAACTAATATATCTACATAATCGTAAGTGGAGATTACTTTTTCTACACCCTTTATCACTTGTTCTTCATTGGTCACATCCATAGCAATAGCAAGTGCCTCAGCGCCAGTATCACGCAGGGATTTCGCTGTGATTTCTGCATCTTTAATATCAAGATCGGCTATTACCACTTTAGCGCCAGATTTTGCATATTTTTCTGCAATGGCTTTACCAATACCGCTTGCAGCACCCGTAACGATGGCAACTTTACCTTGTAGCATGGGAATACCTCATATTTATACAGACACTAAAAAAAGATTTCTGAGTAGATATCGGCAGCAGGGGGGGGTTACTTAACGTAAAGAACGCGGCATCTGAATTGCCTCAGATGCCACTTAAGTTTATTTAGAAAGGACGGATTGAATGCCTTTTCCAATATCGGCAGGCGAACGCACGGTGGTGACACCGGCTTTTTCAAGAGCAGCAAACTTTTCATCTGCCGTTCCTTTACCACCCGCGATAATAGCGCCAGCATGACCCATACGCTTTCCTTTTGGTGCGGTCACACCTGCAATATATGAAACAACAGGTTTAGTCACATTTTCCTTAATAAAGGCCGCCGCTTCTTCTTCTGCTGTACCCCCAATTTCCCCGACCATCACAATGATTTCGGTTTGTGGGTCTTGCTCAAATAAGGCAAGCGCATCAATGAAATTGGTGCCAGGAATGGGATCGCCACCAATACCGATACAGGTGCTTTGGCCAAAACCCAATTCGGTTGTTTGCTTAACGGCTTCATAGGTTAAAGTGCCTGAACGAGACACAATTCCTACTTTGCCTGGTAAATGAATATCACCTGGCATAATACCGATTTTGCACGCACCTGGTGTGATAATTCCTGGGCAGTTAGGGCCAATGAGTCGCACGCCGGTTGTCTTAAGATAAGCCATCACTTCCAGCATATCTAAAGCAGGCACCCCTTCGGTAATACAAACAATCAGTTCAATCCCTGCGTTTGCCGCTTCTAAAATAGAATCTTTACAAAATGGCGCTGGAACATAAATGACACTCGCCGTAGCCCCTGTTTCTTTAACCGCATCATGCACGGTATCAAATACAGGCAAGTTCAAGTGCTTTTGGCCACCTTTCCCGGGTGTTACACCACCCACCATCTTAGTACCATAGGCAATCGCTTGTTCTGAATGAAACGTGCCTTGTCTACCGGTAAATCCCTGACAAATAACTTTGGTATTTTTATCAACTAGTACACTCATGAATTTACCCTTTCACTGCGTTGACGATGCGCTTAGCGGCATCGGTTAAATCGTTTGCTGCGATAATGTTAAGGCCACTTTTTTGCAAAATGGCACTTGCTTCTTTGGCGTGGTTACCTTCTAAACGCACGACAACCGGCACTTTAATGCCTACTTCACTGACAGCCCCAATAATACCTTCTGCAATTAAATCGCATCTGACAATACCACCAAAGATATTGACTAATACCCCTTTGACTTGGCTGTCGGAAAGAATAATTTTAAAGGCCTCTGATACACGCTCTTTGGTCGCGCCACCACCCACATCTAAAAAGTTGGCAGGATCGCCCCCGTGAAGTTTGATTAAATCCATTGTCGCCATAGCAAGACCGGCACCATTAACCATACAGCCAATATTGCCTTCTAAGGCGATATAACTTAATTCCCACTCACGTGCTCTGATTTCTCTTTCATCGGTCTGAGAATTATCGCGCATATCATGAATTTTGTTTTGACGGTATAACGCATTGTCGTCGATGTTAATTTTACCATCTAAACAAAGTAAATTACCTTCGCCGGTAATAATCAAGGGGTTAACTTCAAGCAAGCTCATGTCACATTCTACAAACATTTTGCCAAGGCCAATTATAATCTTGGTTAATTGCTTAATTTGTTCCGTATCTAACCCCAAAGCGAACCCAACTTGACGACATTGGTAAGGCATGACACCCAACATGGGATCAACAATCAGTTTTAAGATTTTTTCAGGTGTTTCTTCGGCAACTTTTTCAATATCCATGCCGCCTTCGGTGGAGGCCATGATCACAACGCGTTGCGTTGATCTGTCTAAAACGGCACCGAGATATAGTTCTTTTTTGATGGTGCTTACTTCTTCGATTAACACTTCGTTAACAGGTTGGCCACGCGCATCTGTTTGATACGTTACCAAACGCGAGTGCAACATATTTCTGACAGCATTTTCTAGCTCGTCTCTTCCTGAAACAATTTTCACACCGCCTGCTTTACCGCGCCCGCCAGCATGCACTTGTGCCTTAACAACCAATTTATCACCACGAAGCACATTCATTGCGCCAAGGGCATCTTCTACTGAACGCGCTACAACATTCTTAGGGACAGCAAGCCCATATTCTGCAAAAATTCTTTTTGCTTGATACTCATGTAAATTCATTATTGCCTCAAATATCTAGTAATAAACGTGCGGGATCTTCTAATAAC
>CAZHSJ010000091.1:0-10987 GCA_964535225.1 Uncultured Candidatus Berkiella sp.
TGCCAATGGGCATGGCGATGTCTGCCCTTAATTGTCAATCGGTTATGTTGTTTTGGTGTTAGGGGTTTTGCCAGCAGGGTTTGATGAATGCGAATAGCCCGGTCAACCTCGCCACGGCGTCTGAAAAAGTTGCCTAAGGCCAAGGTGGTGTCGACAGAGTCTGGAGATACATCTAACATTCTAATAAAAGCATCTACGGCTTTGTCAGTTTGCTCATTCAATAGAAAATTAAGACCCATGTAATAATCAGAGCTTAAGCCACCATTCTTATTTGTATTACCCTGTTTGACCGATCGCTTTCCTAGATACCACCCAGAGAGCGCTGCAATAGGTAAGAGTAAACAAATTAACTGTAATAAGTTAAATGAGGACATCAGTGTTCACATTAATTTTGAATATGCGCTAATTGATCTTGCGTCTTTTTTAATCGTGTTTCTAACCATTTATTTTTAGCTTTTAACTTAATCAAACTAAACCCCATAATAAGCACCGTAATAAAAACGCCAACGGTTAAACAAAGCATCAGCATCGCCGCCAAGGGTAATTGTTTTGAGCCTAATAGATAATTAATTTCAACGTCTTGTGCGTTCAATGCCGTAAACGCTATCCCTAAGATAATTAGTAGGATAGTTAACAATATGCCAATTGCCTTCACTATCACCCCCTATTAGAAGTTCCTTAAAGTATAAGCTCTCGCCTGCGCTATCGCTTTGCGAAGGGCAAAAAAAAACGGTGAACACAAAAGTGCACACCGTTTCATTCTACACTAAAAACGAGCGGTTATTCTTCGTCTTTATCACCACGAATGTGCTCTTTAAGTAAGTCACCCAAGGTAGCAGCATTCTCGCTGCCTGATTTTGAGTAATCACGTAAAGCATCAGCGTCTTCTTGTGAGTCTTTCGCTTTAATCGACAATAAAATTGTGCGATTTTTACGATCAACGCCAACAAATTTGGCTTCAACTTCATCACCCACCGTTAACACGGAGCGTGCATCTTCCACTCTGTCTCTTGCCAATTCAGATGAACGTAAATAGCCTTCAACGCCTTCTGCTAAATCAATCTTAGCCCCCTTGGCATCAACTTCTGCAACTTTACCCACAACAATGGTACCTTTGGCATGTTCTGCCAAGTAGTTGGAGTAAGGATCAGCAAGTAACTGTTTAACGCCTAAAGAAATGCGTTCACGTTCTGGATCAACGGAAAGTACCACAGCTTCAACTTCATCGCCTTTCTTGTAACTTAACACCGCTTCTTCACCTGGCGTATTCCAAGAAATATCGGAAAGGTGTACTAAACCATCAATACCGCCATCAAGGCCGATGAAGATACCAAAGTCAGTAATAGATTTAATTTTACCAACGATCTTATCGCCTTTGTTATGGGTAGCCGCAAAAGCATCCCATGGGGAAGCTTTACATTGTTTCAAGCCCAATGAAATACGACGACGTTCTTCATCAATATCAAGTACCATCACTTCAACTTCTTCGCCTGGTGAAACGATCTTAGAAGGATGAACATTACGATTGGTCCAATCCATTTCAGAAACGTGTACAAGACCTTCAATACCTGCTTCTAATTCAACAAAGCAGCCGTAGTCCGCAATGTTGGTAACGCGGCCAACCACACGGGTTCCTTCTGGATAACGACGTGCTACGCCTACCCATGGATCTTCGCCTAATTGCTTTAAGCCTAATGAAACACGCATTCTGTCTCTATCGAAGCGTAATACCTTAACTTGAAGTTCTTGACCTACATTAAGCACTTCACTTGGGTGTTTAACACGTTTCCAAGCAATATCGGTAATGTGTAACAAGCCATCAATGCCACCTAAATCAACAAAGGCACCGTAATCGGTTAAGTTCTTCACCACGCCGGTAATTAATTGACCTTCTTGTAACCCTTCTAACAAGGCATCTCTTTCTTGCGTATTTTCAGACTCAACAACAGAGCGCCTAGAAACAACCACGTTGTTTCTTTTTTGATCCAATTTAATAACTTTAAATTCTAATTCTCTACCCTCAAGTGAGCTCATATCCCGCACAGGGCGAACATCCACTAATGAGCCAGGTAAGAAAGCGCGAATGGTGTTAATATCGACGGTAAAGCCACCTTTGACTTTGCCATAGATAATACCTTTAACCACTTTATTCTCTTGATAAGCTTTGTCCAATACTTTCCAAGCTTCTTGTCTTTTTGCTTTTTGTCTGGAAAGACGGGTTTCGCCATAGCCATCTTCAATCGCTTCTAAGGCAACTGGGATAGCATCTCCCACTTTAATTTCTAATTGACCATCTTTATCAAAAAATTCTTCAATACGAATATAGCCTTCGGATTTAAAAGGGGTGTCAATGGTTACAATCCCTTTTTCACCGTTAATATCCAGCACAACGCCATCAAATATGGCACCGATTTCCATTTCAATTTTAGAGATGGTTTCTTCAAATAGGGCGGCAAAGCTTTCATTGGTGGTTGGAGTTGCATTCATAATGTCTTGTCCTTTGACGCTCAATATAAGTTATATAACTAAGCATCAAGTTTGTCTGGTTTATACTCTGTCACCTTATCTTTGCGATAACATGACGCCTAATAACGTACCCTTACGATAACGTTAGTCCCCTTGATTCAACCTGCGCTAGAACAACATCGAACACTTCAGAAATAGACATTAATGAAGAATCTATGATGATGGCATCCACCGCTGGCACTAAGGGCGCTACCGTACGCGCTTTATCGCGTGCATCCCGCGCCGTTATTTCAACCAAAAGGTCATCAAGGCTAACATCAATACCCTGCCCTTTCAACTGATCTTGGCGCCGTTTTGCCCTGATTTGTGCTGATGCGTCCAGAAAAATCTTCAGATCTGCTTCTGGAAAAACAATTGTCCCCATATCTCGCCCATCGGCAACTAAACCTGGCGCATCTAAAAAAGCTCGCTGTCTTTCTAATAAAGCTTCTCTGACGGCAGGAATTGCTGCTATTTGTGATGCCACGCCCCCACAGGTTTCGGTACGGATCTCTAAAGTCACGTCTTGGCTTTCTAGAAAAATTTGGCTTTCATTCTTTGCAAATACGACATCAAGATGTGCCGCTAATACCGTTAAAGCCTGCTCATTATCTATGGCCACCGCATGACGCATTGCCGCCAATGCCAAGATCCGATAAAGCGCACCACTATCCAGAAAATGCCAGCCAAAATAGTTGGCCAATTTTCGGCTCAACGTTCCTTTGCCTGAGCCACTTGGGCCATCCACAGTGATAACAGGAATTTTCTTTTTCATTATTTCTATTCCTTTATAATTTTAATCGCTAATCCCATACTTGTTGCTAACTCGCAAAAGTTGGGAAATGAGGTATTGATGTTTTCGCAGTTTTTAATATGAATTTCACCTTGCGCGCATGCGGCTGCCATGGCAAATGCCATCGACACGCGATGATCGAAGGCGCTATCAACACTACCGCCAGATAATTTTCCGCCAATAATACTAACGCCATCCGTTTGCTCTTGAACAGAAATACCCAAGGCTTTGAGCCCCTGGCACATTACCGCTAATCTATCTGATTCTTTTACGCGCAGTTCACTCACACCGCTTATCTTGGTTTCACCAAGTGCATTGGCGGCAACAATAAACAAAATCGGAAACTCATCCATGGCAGAAACAACCCAGCGTAAAGGAACGTCAATTCCTTCTAGTTGGGCGCCCTTTATTTCCAAATCGGCAATAGGTTCATGGTTAATCATCCGTGGGTTTTGCAAAGTAATCTCTGCACCCATTTTCTTTAAAATATGTAAAAATCCCAAACGTCGCTCATTCACGCCAACGTCTTTTACTATTAAATGAGCCCCTTTTTGCATACTCGCCGCGCCGATAAAAAATGCCGCTGAGGAGAAATCACCAGGGATAGTGAGCGTTTGCGCTTTTAACGTGTTGCCTGGTTTTAAAGTGATACGACCTAAGGAGAGGTTAATATCGCATCCAAAGGCAGCGAGCATCCGCTCGGTGTGATCGCGACATTCTCCCTTCTCAATGATGGTGGTTTGCCCTTTGGCATACAAGCCTGCAAAGAGTAAGCACGACTTTATCTGTGCACTTTCAACGGGTAACTCATAGCTTATTCCCGATAACGGCTTTCCATGTATAGATAATGGCGCACAGATCCTTTCACCGCGCTTCACCCCTGTCATGGACGCCCCCATTTGCAAAAGCGGGGTAACAATCCGCTCCATCGGTCGCCTGCTTAAGGAAGCATCACCGTGTAACTCGCTGTAAAAAGGTTGGGCGGCTAATACGCCCGCCAACAGACGCATGCCCGTACCTGCATTGCCACAATCGATAGCCGCTTTGGGGGCCGTTAAGGCATGCAAGCCCTTCCCTTTAACAAGAAAGTGATGTTCATCAACTTGTTCAATCGCAACCCCAAGCGCGCGCATGGCAGATAACGTGGCCATACAGTCTGAGGAAGTTAAAAAGTTCTTAATTAAAGATTCGCCTTGGCTGAGTGCACTAATAATAGCTGCGCGATGAGAAATGGATTTATCGGCAGGAGGGGTGATTTGACCTTGAAATAATGCGTTTTGGCTAACAACCAGATCCATTACGCACTCTTAGCCATAACGCTTTTCAAAAGCCAACATAAAATCTCGTAACACGTGAACGCCTTCTAATGGCATTGCATTATAAATACTGGCGCGGCAACCGCCCACTAATTTATGCCCCTTTAATTGTTTGAGATTTTGCTCATTGGCTTCTTTTAAAAACAACGCTTCCAAGCCTTCGTTGGGAAGACTAAAAGGAATATTAATTCTGGAACGGTGATCTTTAAATACAGGTGACGTATAAAAATCGCTTCTGTCAATAACATCGTAGATAAGATTGGCTTTTTGCTGACACTTTGCTGCTAAGGTAGCACAGTCTCCTTGTGATTTTGCCCACTTTACCATCAACCCAAGCACATACCAGCAAAACATCGGTGGTGTGTTATAAAGCGAATTTGATTCTTGATAGGTTTTATAATCTAACATCGACGGCGTAAAAGGATGGGCTTTACCCAACAATTCTTTTCGCACTATCACAAGCGTAATACCAGCAATGCCTAAATTTTTTTGTGCGCTGGCATAAATAGCCCCAAAGCGATCATAGTTAATTGCTTTAGTTAGGATATTAGAGGTCATATCACTCACAAGCCATTTGCCTTCATAGGCTGGCGGCTCGGGAAATTCAACACCTTGAATGGTTTCATTGTCCGTATAGTGCAAATAGGGGGCCCCTGGTGTAAACATCCATTCTTCTCTTAAAGGGATCTGCGTAAATTGATTATTTTCACCTGATGCAACGCAGTGGGGCACACCATATTTTTTCGCTTCTTCATAGGCAAGCGACGACCATATGCCTGTCACAAGATAATCGGCTGCTCTGTTGTCACCTAATAAATTTAAGGGGATTGCCGCAAATTGCGTTCTTGCTCCACCGTGCATAAAAAGCACGGCGAACTCATCCGGGATTTGGAGCAATTGGCGCAATTCGACTTCAATTTGCTTGGTTAAATCCATAAAGACGGGCAGTCGATGGCTTAATTCCATGACGGACATCCCCTCATACCAATCTGGGATATCTTCACGAATTTGATTTAAAACTGGCACAGGGAGGCATGCCGGCCCTGCGCCAAAATTATAAATTTTATTTGTCGTCATCGTTATCTTCGTCTTCATCGACGATATCGTCTTCCTCTATATCATCGCTCTCATCTTCAAACTCATCTGAATCATCAGAGGCAAGGATTGGTCTTGAAGCGGCAACTTTGGTTGTCTCTTCTTCATCAATTTCTTGTTCTTCAACGCGCTGCAAGCCAACCAATTTTTCATTGTTGCTCAGTTGAACCAGCCTTACCCCTTGGGTATTTCTGCCCACAACCGATATTTCACTCACGTGGGTGCGCACCAAGGTACCGCCGTCGGTAATTAACATGATTTCATCATTTTCTTCCACTTGAACAGCACCAACAACTTGGCCATTTCGATCGGTGGTTTGAATAGAAATCACCCCTTGACCGCCTCTGCCTTTCACGGGGAAATCAGAAATAGGGGTACGTTTACCATAACCATTTTCTGTGGAGGTTAAAATAGTGCACGCTTCGCTCTTTACAACGATCAGCGAAATAACGTTTTGATTGTCTTGCAATTTAATACCGCGCACACCACGGGCTGTTCTGCCCATACCGCGAATGACTTTTTCATTAAAGCGGATGACTTTACCCGCATCCGTAAACAACATCGCATCTTGATTACCATCTGTGGTTTCTACACCAACCAATTGGTCGTTATCGTCTAACCCAATGGCAATAATGCCGGAACTTCTGGGGCGTGAAAAACTGCTTAAAGCCACTTTCTTCACGACACCCTTCTTGGTTGCCATAAAGATATAGCTGCCCTCACTATACTCACGTAGCGGCAAAATAGCGCTAATACGTTCGTCCTGAGATAAGGGTAACAAGTTTACAATCGGTTTGCCGCGAGAATTTCTTCCCCCTAAGGGTAACTGGTACACTTTTAACCAATAGACTTTACCTTTGCTTGAGAAGCACAAGATGGTGTCATGCGTATTGGCGATCAATAATTGATCGACAAAATCCTCATCTTTCACTTGAGTTGCCGCTTTTCCTCTCCCCCCACGATGTTGTGCTTGGTAGGCATCCAACGGTTGGGTTTTTACATACCCTTGATACGATAATGTCACCACGCGAATTTCTTCGCTAATGAGATCTTCATTTGATAAATCTTGTTGTGTTGCCAAGATCTCTGTTCGGCGTTTATCGCCAAACATATCGCGCGATTCGCACAATTCATCTCGGATCACTTGCATGAGTTTGGCTGGATTAGTGAGAATTTCAATCAAGTTTTTGATTTCTTCCAAGATAGCTTCATATTCTTGGAATATCTTATCTTGTTCCAACCCGGTTAAGCGATGCAATCTTAGGTCTAAAATAGCTTGGGCTTGTTCAGCAGATAAATGGTAACCCTCTTTGCTTAAGCCAAGACCAGGCGCGAGTGTCTCTGGCCTTGAGGCACCATCACCTGATTTTTCAAGCATTTTTAATACCATGCCAGGTGGCCATGCACGCGCTAATAATTGATCTTTAGCTTCATGAGGTGTTTTAGCTGCTTTTATTAATTTAATCACCTCATCGACATTGGCTAGCGCAATACTCAACCCTTCTAAGGTGTGCGCTCTCTCTCTGGCCTTGCGAAGCTCATAAGTTGTGCGACGATTCACCACCACACGACGATGCTTGATAAAGGCTTCTAAAATTTGCTTTAAGTTTAAGGTCTTTGGCTGGCCATCCACCAAGGCAACCATATTGATCCCAAACACACTTTGCATCGGCGTATGGGTAAAGAGATTATTTAAAATAACCTCCGCAATTTCATTGCGTTTTAGTTCAATCACAACACGCATACCGTCTTTATCAGACTCATCGCGTAAGTTGGAGATCCCTTCAATTTTTTTATCTTTGACTAATTCTGCAATTTTTTCGACTAATTTTGCTTTATTAACCTGATAAGGTAATTCAGTAATGATAATAGCCTGACGACCATCTGCTTCTTCAATTTCAGTTCTAGCACGAACATAAACCCGGCCACGACCCGTACGATAGGCGTCGATGATGCCTGAGCGGCCATTAATAATGGCCGCCGTGGGAAAATCTGGCCCAGGAATTAACCCAATCAACTCATCGATGGTGGTATGAGGGTTATCGATTAGCGCCAAACACCCTGCTATCACTTCATTCAAGTTATGTGGGGGAATATTGGTGGCCATCCCAACGGCAATACCGGAAGTACCATTGACTAATAAGTTGGGTACACGGGTAGGAAGAACGGTAGGAGCAAATTCTGTTTCATCATAGTTTGGAACAAAATCGACGGTATCTTTATCTAAATCTTTCAATAGCTCATGTGCAAATTTAGACATCCGTACTTCGGTATATCGCATTGCAGCAGCGGAGTCGCCATCGACTGAACCGAAGTTACCTTGACCATCGACCAACATGTAACGTAAAGAAAATGGCTGGGCCATACGAACGATGGTGTCATAGACCGCTGTGTCACCGTGTGGGTGGTATTTACCGATCACATCCCCGACAACACGGGCCGATTTTTTGTAAGGCTTGTTCCAATCGTTGCCCAACTCGGACATGGCAAACAACACGCGCCGATGCACAGGTTTGAGGCCATCTCTGACATCAGGCAAGGCCCGGCCAACGATAACGCTCATGGCGTAGTCTAAATAGGATTGTTTAAGTTCATCTTCGATGTTAACCGGATGGATTTCTTTTGCGAGTTCAGTCACCATCGCTCCTTTGTTAGCTATTAAACTATTTATTTAATGTTAGCTTTTGCTAGTACATTTAGGTCGCAATATTGTAGCATCTTTAGCAGTTTTCTAGAACCTAAAGTAAGTGAGTAGGCGATTGAACGTAGATCCCCTTGAGGTTAAAAAATTTGATGAGATGGCCCTTGATTGGTGGAATAAGTCCGGCCCCTGCAAACCTTTGCACGATTTGAATCCCCATCGCTTAAGCTTTATCCAATCTCACTGCACCCTAAGCGGGGCAAAAGTCCTTGATATTGGCTGCGGTGGCGGGATCTTAACTGAGGCCTTAAGCCAATTTAGTGCTGAGGTTTGGGGGATTGATCAATCCCAAGCGGCCTTAAACGTTGCCGCCCAACATGCCAAACCGCTGCCAAACTCCCCTCATTATGAACTCTCAACGGCTGAAAACTTCGCCCTGAAACACCCAGGCACTTTCGATGTGATCACCTGTATGGAGCTGTTGGAGCATGTGCCTAACCCGCTTTCTATTATTGAGGCTTGTGCCACCCTACTTAAACCGGGGGCCGATCTCTTCTTTTCCACTATCAACCGCAACCCCAAAGCTTATTTTCAAGCCATTATCGGTGCTGAATATATTTTAAAATGGCTACCCAAGGGCACGCATGATTATGAACGCTTTATTCGCCCAAGTGAGCTTAGCACCTGGGCTAATGAGAAACAGCTCAACGTAAAACATATGAAGGGAATAAGTTACAATTTGTTTAATAAACAATTTTATTTATCAACGGATGTTTCTGTGAATTACCTGATGCATTTACAAAAGGCGCGCTAAATGGCTAACCACAAAGCCTTTCTATTTGATTTGGATGGTACCTTACTTGATACTGCTCCTGAATTTACGCATTGCTTAAACCAACTCATGGCCCAAGAAGGAAGAGCGCCGGTAACAGAAAAAGCGCTACGCAGTTATGTTTCTTTTGGCGCGAAAGGAATGCTTTCATTTGGTTTTAAGTTATCCCCAGAAGATCCCCTTCTTAAAGGGGAACTTTTACCCCGATTTTTAGCGCTTTACCAAAACGAATTAGGCCGGCGTACACACTTTTTTAGTGGTATGGAAAAGGGGCTTCAGATGCTGATTGAGAAAGCCCTTCCATGGGGGATAGTGACTAATAAGCCGCTTCGTTTTACCACCTCTTTGGTAGACCAATTTGATATTTTAAAAAAGGCACATTGTGTTGTGGCAGGCGATAGCCTACCTGTGAGCAAACCCGATCCCGCCCCTTTATTGCATGCCGCCAAATTGATTGGGGTTGCCCCGATTGATTGCTGGTACATCGGCGATGCCAAAACCGATATTGAAGCAAGTAAAAATGCAAAAATGCGCTCGGCCATTGCCTATTATGGCTATATTCCCCCCGATGAAGATCCCTTAAGTTGGCAGGCCGATAGTTACTTAGAAAAACCCCTCGATATTGAAAAATTACTTGTCTAATTCGTTTTCTCGTCTATACTTTGCGATTGCCCTTAATTTTATGGGTATGGTTTACAGCTTCATAGAGAGATCTCGCACAACCCTTTCAGTTACCTCCTCTTAGCAAGTCCTGCGTTTTTATCCAAAATACATCTTATCGATTTGATAAAAACGATACTCGGCTCTTTACTCAACAATAAAGAGACTCGGGTACCTTGAGCATGGAAAGCGATAGAGGTAATCATGTCTAAGTCCAAAATAATGAAAATGAGTCGTGAGGGGATCTCCCCTAACATGATGTTGTTACATTTACGTTGGCAACAAATTCGTTTAGAGCTCCTACAGCAAACAGCACATCCCCCTCAAAGCGAAGTTGCACCGCTCCCCTGTGGTGTGTTGCATGAAAAGGGTTTAACTACCGCATAAGCAATTAACTAACTAAAAATGTGGGGGCATTTGACCCAGCCCCCTATGCACTCTGCAAGGGAAACGATACAATCCGGTGACTTTGACAGAGTAAGTTTTTAGATGAGTACACCGCTTGTTATCGCGCCCCTTAAGGCCCCACAAAGTCTCTATTATGCAATGAGATATGCCACCTTACCCCAGCAAGATGCCGTTGCGGTATTGCGTCGCTTTATACAAGAAATCCACACCATCCAATCTGAAATCTCTGACATTAGCGTTGCTAAAACCAAGCTTTCTTGGTGGTCTAAAGAACTACATCAGCTTTACAAAGGTTATCCGCAGCATCCTTTGTCTTTTAAACTGATGGAAATCATTAAAGCCTACTCACTCCCAGAACAAGAGTTTCAATTTCTCATTGAAGCCTGCACGAGTGATCTTGATGAACAATTTTCAACCCTAGCTGAAAAAGAGCGCTATTATCGACATAGCTGGGGGGCAACCTTGTATTTGATGGGGTGCATTTGTGCACATACCCCACCCCCTGAGGATTTTATTCATCATCTTGGTACACAGGTACAAACTATTTCGGAAATCCGTTATGTTGGTAAAAATAAAAAACGCGCACAAGCATACTTTGGGCACAATGATCAAAACCAAATAACAACCTTACTGTTAGCGCAAAGTGAATTTGCCAAAGTACACTTTGCCAAAGCACTAGAAGTGCTCAGTGAAGAGAAACGCTTTGCTTTTTTGAGTTTACTTATTTTTGCCAATAT
>CAZHSJ010000092.1:0-10965 GCA_964535225.1 Uncultured Candidatus Berkiella sp.
ATGGTTTTTTTCAATAAAGGATAATCCGCCAATGCCTGATCCAATGGAAACACCAATCCGATCCGCATTCTCAGGATGTGACTTTAGGCCTGCATCATTAACGGCCTGAACCGCAGCCGCTATCCCATATTGGACGAACAAGTCCATTTTGCGCGCTTCTTTTGGCGAAATACCATAAGCTTGTGGATCAAAATCACGAACCAAGCCACCAATTTTGGCGCTAAAATTCGTTACATCGAAGGTATCGATAGTACGGATCCCGCTTTTGCCAGCAAGAATATTTCGCCAACTGGTTTCAACATCATTTCCCACAGGTGAAACAACGCCTAAGCCTGTGACTACAACACGACGGCCGTTCATGATAAACTCCCCACGTAAAACAAACAGGGCTGCACGAGCAGCCCTGTTTTTAACCTAAGTTGTTACTTCTTTTTAGCGTGCTCTTCAACGTAGGCAATCGCTTCTCTTAAGGTTGTGATTTTTTCAGCTTCTTCATCAGGAATTTCAATTTCAAATTCTTCTTCCAAAGCCATCACCAACTCGACGGTATCGAGAGAGTCTGCTCCAAGATCATCAACAAATTTGGATTCCGGATGAACTTTATCTCGTTCTAAACCGAGTTGCTCAACCACGATATCCGTCACTTTCTCCTCGATATTCATGACAACTTGTTCCTCAGCCATTTTTTGCCTTACGCTCCACCAAATAAGTTAAAACACTAACATTAATGGTTTTATACCTAGTTAGAATGAGCGCAAATGCTAACAAAATATTCTCATTCACGCTACCATTCTAAAGCCAGAAATAAGTTAGACCATTAACATCCCGCCATTTACATGAATCGTTTCACCCGTAATATATCGCGCTTGGGGTGAGGCTAAAAAGCCCACACAGGCTGCAATATCTTCAGGTTGCCCCATATACCCCATCGGAATGCTGCCTAACAGCGCTTCCTTGTGTGCATCCGGCAACACACGGGTCATATCGGTATCAATAAAACCAGGTGCCACTACATTAACAGTTATACCACGAGATGCAATTTCTTTTGCCAGGGCTTTTGAAAACCCAATCACACCTGCTTTGGCAGCACAGTAGTTAGCTTGCCCAGGATTGCCACTTACCCCCACAACGGAGCCAATAGAAATAATTCTGCCCCATTTTGCTTTGAGCATACTGCGAAGGCATGCTTTAGAAAGACGAAAGACACCCGTTAGGTTAGTTTGTAATGTCGCTTCCCACTCTTCATCTTTCATACGCATAACTAAATTATCTCGGGTTATGCCTGCGTTATTCACTAAAATTAAGGGTGCCCCAACTTCTTGTTCAATTTTGTTAAAACAAGCATTCATCGATTCAGCATTGGCAATATCGAGTGCACAACCAAACCCTTTGAGATTATTTTGTTCTAAATATTTAGAAATGGCTTGCGCGCCATTTTCTGTGGTGGCGGTGCCAACCACCGTTGCGCCCATTTTTCCTAAAAGAAGGGCGATGGATTGCCCTATGCCACGACTTGCGCCTGTTACTAGGGCAACCTTGCCTTCTAATGAAGATAAATCTGTCATCTTTCCCTCACCTTTACATCAAAGAGTCTTTTGCTAACGTTAATTCTGAAGGCGTTTCAAAGGAAAGGGGTTTAATCGCAGGGGTAATGCGTTTAATCAACCCCGATAACACCTTACCCGCGCCGCACTCAAGTGCAACGTTAATTCCTTCTTTTTCTAATCGCATGACCGTCTCAACCCATCGTACGGGTTGATACAATTGCTCCACTAAACGTGCGCGAATATCATCCGGGTGCTGTGATATATCTACATTTACGTTATGAATAACCGGAATTTTAGGGGGGGTTATTTTTACATTTTCTAAGTACTTGGCTAAAGACTGCGCCGCACCTTTCATGAGATCACAATGCGAAGGAACACTGACTGGCAACGGAATGACTTTCTTTGCACCCTTCTCTTTAGCAAGCAGACTTGCCCGCTCTACTGCTTTTGTATTGCCTGCTATAACGGTTTGCCCTGGTGCATTTAAATTAACGGGAGCAACCACCTCGCCTTGTGCCGCTTCACGACAAACCTGCGCTAAGGATGCATCGTCCATCCCCAGCACGGCGGCCATCGCGCCCTGCCCTTGAGGCACCGCTTCTTGCATTAGTTTGCCCCGCGTTGCCACTAAGGCGACAGCCTCCGATAACGAAATTGCTTGTGCACACACCAAAGCAGAATATTCCCCTAAACTATGCCCACACAGCAGTTTAGGCATAACATCTACCTCTTTTTGCCACACTTGCCAAAGCGCAACACTGGAGGTAAGCAAAATGGGTTGCGTGTTGATAGTATCATTGATAGTTTCTTGTGGACCAAATTGCGCAATTTCCCACAAATCCTTACCTAAAGTCTTATTTGCCTCAGTAAATACTTCATTAACAATAGGGTGAGACTCAAATGCTTTGAGCATGCCAATTTGCTGTGAACCTTGGCCAGGAAAAACAAAACTTAAGTGTGAATGTGTTTTACTCATATTCTACCTTTAAAATTTAATCAGCGCAGAGCCCCACGTCATGCCGCCGCCAATCGCTTCACACAAAATAAGCTGCCCCCTTTTAATTCGCCCATCGCGTACAGCGACATCTAGCGCCAAAGGAATGGAAGCACTTGAGGTATTACTATGGTTTTCTACGGTTAATACGACCTTTTCCATGGGGATTTTAAGTTTGTCTGCGGTTGCTTTAATAATACGGGTATTGGCTTGATGTGGCACTAACCAATCAATATCCTCGCCTTTAAGGTGATGAAGCTTAAGGGTATTTTCAACAACCTCACCAAGCTTAGTAACCGCGAGCTTAAATACTTTTTGGCCCTGCATTTGAATATAGGGGTGGCATGTTGTTATATGATCTTTAAGCTGTATATTATCAACATATAATAAATCATCATAATGACCATCGGCGTATAAATGCGTTGATAATACTCCCGCTTCACGACTTGCCTCTAACACAACCGCCCCTGCGCCATCGCCAAATAACACACAGGTGTTTCTGTCAGACCAGTCCATTAAGCGGCTCATTAACTCCGTGCCAATGATTAATGCGCGCTTAACGGCACCTGTTTTAATGTATTGATCAGCAATACTCAGTGCGTAAATAAACCCCGAACAAGCGGCTTGAATATCAAAGGCAATGCAGCTGGGAATATTAAGTTGTTTTTGAATTAAGCAGGCCGTTGCCGGAAAAATTTTATCTGGCGTGCCGGTTGCAACAATAATGAGTTGAATTTCTTTTGGGTCTACCTTCGCCATGGCAAGGGCATTGGCAGCGGCCTTTGCGCCCATGGTGGAAGCCATTTCCTCTTTAGCGGCAATGTGACGCGAACGAATACCGGTGCGCTCAAATATCCATTCATCAGAAGTGCTAACGCGCTTTTCCCAATCTTTGTTGGTAAAAATAGTGGCAGGCAGATAACCACCTGTTCCGGTAATTCTTGAATACATCATACCGAGGTTCGCTCACCTAAATACAGCTCAACTTCAGAGCGAATTTTTTCAGGCACATTATTTTCAGCTTCAACAAGCGCTTCATGAATAGCCTGTTTAAAGCTAAAACGTTGCGCATTACCATGACTTTTAATCACAACCCCATTAAGCCCTAACAAGCTTGCGCCATTATAACGGCTGGGATCAAAGCGTAATTTAATGGTTTTTAGAATAGGCATGGCTAAAAATGCAATGAATCTTGCATACCAATTGCGGGTAAACTCGCGGCGTATAAAATCAATTAACATGCGCGCCACGCCCTCACTGGATTTGAGTGCAACATTGCCAACAAAACCATCACATACCACCACATCGGCTTTGCCTTGGTACATGTCTGTCCCTTCCACAAACCCAATGTAGTTGATCATGTCAGTTTCGGTTAGCATTTGGGCGGCTTGTTTTACCGCTTCTGAGCCTTTTATGGCCTCAGAACCAATATTTAACAAACCCACACGCGGTCTTGGGATATTATCGGAGGCTTTTGCTAAGACAGATCCCATCACGGCAAATTGAAATAAATGTTCGCCCTGACAATCAACATTAGCGCCTAAATCGAGCATGCGCATGCGGCCCATGTTGTCTTGATCGGCCTTAATGGGAATAGAATAAACAATTGCAGGCCTATCAATACCAGGCAGTGTTTTTAAAACAAATCGCGCAATGGCCATTAAGGCACCTGTATTTCCTGCGCTCACGCAGGCAGCTGCCTCGCCATTTTTAACCATATTAATGGCAACACGCATGGAGGAATCTTTTTTCGTGCGCAACGCAGCAGCAGGCGACTCATCCATTTCCACTTTTTCAGAAGTATGGCAAACAATGAGCCTGGACTCATCATGGGTGCTGGCATGGCGTTTTAATTGCGCATCGATCGCGTGTTGATCCCCAACTAAAATAACTTTGAGTTGCGGATATTCCGCCAATGCGTCTAAAGCCGCACCAACGATAACACTGGGACCATGATCGCCACCCATCGCATCCAGTGCGATGCTATATTGTTTCAAAAGATTACTCTTCGTCTGCATCCACAGCCGCTTGTGCAATCACTTGTCGACCACGATAGTAGCCATCGGCCGTAATATGATGACGACGATGGGTTTCACCGGTTTCTTGATCAATCGATAAAGTAGGTTTGCTGACCTTGTCATGGGATCGACGTTGATTTCTTCTTGAGCGGGTTGTCCGCGCTTGTCCTACAGCCATTTCATTCCACCATTTTATTTTAGTTAACTAAAAACAAATAACCACAATATTATACCGCCCTATTTCAAGCCCGCACAAGGCGGCTCATGACAGGGTGCCAAGGGTAACGCAAGGTGTATCTCTTCTGCAATCCATTGAGCCACCTCAATTTCACCGCCACTGACCATTAACGGCTCATAGCGGGAGGGCAATTGCTCAGCCTGCTTATCGCTGGACACCGGGCTTACTGATATCGTTGCTCGTAAGGGGTACATCATGGGTTGCAGGCATCTTTGGCAAATAAGCTCTAGATCAACCGCGAGATCCCCCTGAATACAACATAGCCCCTCGAGATCCATCGAAAAAGTTAAATTAACTGTTACCTCACGAGTTTGAGATTTTAGCTCTTTTTCTAGGCTTGTCATCTCACTTAGTTTCATTTGACCCTGCATAGAAATGCCTTCAGTCTGTGCACTGTGGCAAAGCTTGATGGGAGCAAGGTATTTTGGCAGTTCATTAGGTAACATAGGGGGTGAATAATATAGAACAGGTGAAGGTGAGTCAAAGAGAGTTTATAAAGAAATGAAAACAATAAAAAAGTTATTTAAACAAATTTCGATTAAACGCCCTGCTGAAATAGGCATCGTGATTAAACCTGATCATAAGGAAACTTAAGCCCCTATTTATGGTATGCTCGCAGCCAAAATTTATTGGTAGATGAGAACACCATGACATCGCTTATTCTTGCTTCAAGCTCTATATATCGCAAAACATTATTAGAGCGTCTGAAAGTGCCTTTTATGACTTTTTCTTCTGACATAGATGAATCTCGACTACCTCATGAAACTATCCCAGAGATGGTGAAAAGGCTCTCTATCGCCAAAGCCAAGGCCGCGCTTGTCGCTTATCCCCATAGCGTTTGCATAGGCTCGGATGAAGTCGCCGCGCTGGGAGATGACATTCTTGGTAAACCGCTCACCCATGAAAATGCCTTGGCGCAACTTTCTAAAATGAGCGGACAGGAAGTTGTTTTTTATACCGGTGTCAGTGTTTGTAGCCAAACACATGAAGATTATGCTTTAAGTTTAACCAAAGTAACTTTTCGCACACTTAACCTAGAAATGATTGAAAATTATCTGCTTAAAGAAAAACCCTACGAAAGTGCAGGCAGTTTTAAATCTGAAACGCTGGGCAGTGCCCTCATTACGCGTTTTGAAAGCGATGATCCCACCGCCATAATTGGCTTACCCTTAATAAAATTATGTAGCATGCTGCAACAAGCGGGGATAAAGCTTATCTGAACCCAAAACGTAATTGCTTTGCAACTGCTACCATTTTTTGCTCCATCGCCATTGGAAATTTTTTTTCAACAAAGTCGCTGGCCGTTTTTATTAGGGAATTAACTTCTTGAAACTCAATTGATTCGGTATCACTATTTTGTTTTTTATACCGTTCAAATGCCTGGCTTAACAAAATTCTGAATTCTTTATAATTTGCTTGCGTATACAAAACAACCCTACTCTCGATGAGAACTTTTATCATTCTAAGGGTACTTAAAATATCTTTTGGCGAATGCGATCTTAACTTCAACATCGCTGTTTTTAGCTCTGATCTCTCTTTGGCATTCGTTAACATTTGAAAACTTAATACTTTTGCTAACATGTCTTCATTTCCATTTTTAATGATAAGATCAACTGCACTAAGTTTGTGTTTATCTTGAATGGAAGTATCAAGGCGATAAGTATAAATTAAAAGTTCAGCGCAATCTTCAAAACCTTCTCTGAGTAATAAATGCAACGCCGTCTCTCCCGTTACCAGGAGTGTTGCATTTAAATCACTCGTAACACGTTTTGCAATGGTTCCCTGAATTGCTTCTATTACAAATAATTCCTGTTCTCTTTTACGAGCATATTTGGTTTTGGCGTGCTGGATTAATAATTTAACCACACTAGGGAAAGACTGCATATAAGTAAAAATCCTGTGAAAGGCGCCAACGCCGTAAGGCGTTGGCATTTTAGATTATCGAAGGGTTCGGTTATTTAAACCGAGCTCTGAAGAGAGTTGCTTACTCATACTCGCCCCCATTTTATTCGCCAATCTGTCTAAAAGGCTATGGGTAGCGCTATAGTCGATAATTTCATCGATTTTAATGACTTCTCTTGCCACAAAACCGGCACTGCCTAAGCCATCAATCAGGCCCAGTTCAAGTGCTTTTTCGCCTGTCCAGAATAAGCCGCTGTAGATTTCTTCTGGGTTACCTTTAATCTTGTCGCCACGCCCTGCTTTCACGGCATTGATAAAATGTTTGTGCACATTATCAATAAGCGCTTGGGCATATCTGATCTGCTCTGGGTTTTCTGGTTTAAAGGGATCCATAAACATTTTGTTTTTGCCAGCAGCAAGCGATCGTTGTTCTACCCCTACTTTTTTCATGACATCAACAAAACCATATCCTGGCATGATTACCCCAATAGAGCCGACAATACTGGAGGCATTAGCGTAGATTTCATCAGCCCCAGCAGCCACATAATAGGCGCCCGATGCGCAGATATCGACAACCACGGCGTACACTTTTTTATTGTGTTTTTTTCTTAAGCGCATGACTTCATCATAGATATAAGCGCTTTGTACTGGCGTACCACCGGGTGAATTTATACGCAAAATCACCGCTTTTACTTTGGGCTCTTCAAAGGCACGGCGCAAGCTGGAAGCCACTTGATCGGCCTCCACTTCATTGCCCTGACCAATGGTTCCCATTAAATCAATGAGGGCGACGTGATCTTTAAGCACTTGTTTTGGTTTACCTTGAAACCAATAAATGGTCATCAGTAGGATGTAACCAACAATAATGAGCTTAAAGAAAATCCCCCAACGTCTGGTACGTCTGTGCTCTTCAACTGAGGTTAAGAGTGCTTTTTCTACAACGTCTCTCTCCCAGCCTGGCGCTGTGTTAACCTGTTCGGTCATAGTCATTCCTCATTTATTCTCGATAGGTATTACAAAATGTTTCAAAGCCTGTTGGCATTGGGCTTGTGATAATTAACTGGTGCGGATGGTATGGCAAATCAATAACAAGTTGATGCGCATGTAAAAATAACCTTGGCGCAGTCTCATCCGATTTACCGTATTTTTCATCGCCAATAATGGGATGCCCCATAAAGGCACAATGGACACGAATTTGGTGTGTGCGACCTGTTAGCGGTGTTGCTTTAAGTAGGGTTGCCTTTTTAAAGCCTTCAATAATATCAAAGTGCGTTAGGGAGGGCTTACCCTCTTGCGCCACTTTAACCATGCGCTCACCTGATTTTAAAAGGTACTTATGTAAGGGTGCACTTACTTGTTTGCCTCCCTTCCACTTTCCCTGAACCAAGGCAAAATAATGTTTTTCAATTTTTCCGTTTTTAAGACAGTCGTGTAAATGAGTTAACATGCTTCGACTTTTTGCAATCATGACACAACCGGAGGTGTCCCTATCGAGCCTATGCACGAGTTCTAAAAAGGGCTCGTTCTCCCGGATCCCTCTTAGGGCTTCAATCAACCCCAATGAAATCCCGCTGCCGCCATGCACAGCCATCCCAGGTGGTTTATCGATAACTAATAAGTGCTTATCTTCATAAAGAATGGCCTCTGTAAGGGCCCTGGCAAGTTTTGCCCCTGGATGGGAATTTGTCTCTTCTTTCAATGGCATACGTATAGGGGGGATGCGAATGGTATCGCCCAGCGCCAAACGGTAGCTGACCGCAATCCGACCTTTATTTACTCTCACTTCACCTTTGCGGATAATGCGATAAATACGGCTTTTAGGAACACCACGCAAAAAGGTCGATAAGAAATTATCGAGACGTTGCCCGGCCTGGTTATCAGTAACGATAAATTGCTGGACTTGGCTAAGTGGCTGATGACTGGCTAACATTTGCCGGATTATATAACGCCTAACTTTTTTTGTCCGCTTTTTTTCCCATTAGAGATCAACTAGTTCGGTGCGATAAAAACTGATAAAATTAAGTCGTTGCTAACTACAATAAATTTATTAAACTTACTTAGCAGCAATTTGCCAAAGCGGCAAGCCTCGCAGTTAAATCTTCTTCTTGTTGAATTGTTCACCGTTCACACTACCCTGTGCGTGACAACCTAAAGAAACAAACAAGGAGCTAAGGCTTCCAGTTTTGGAGACATTAAGTCGAAGAACACTTGTACATTGCCTATATGCAATGTTGTAAATGTAAACACGTAAAACGATAAAAAATACACGGAATATTATGACTAAAAGAATGCTAATAAATGCCACGCAAAAGGAAGAAATCCGAGTTGCGTTGGTGGATGGACAATCCCTGTTTGATCTCGATATAGAACGCACCGGGCGTGCGCAAAAAAAAGCCAGTATCTATAAAGGCCGCGTGACGCGCGTGGAACCAAGTTTAGAAGCTGCTTTTGTTGACTACGGCGCCGATCGACACGGTTTTTTACCTCTCAAAGAAGTTGCCAGAGAATATTACAGCAACCCTCATGAAAACAGGCCTAATATCCGTGATGCTTTAAGATCTGGACAAGAAGTGATTGTCCAAGTTGATAAAGAGGAACGCGGTAATAAAGGGGCTGCGCTAACCACCTACATTGGTTTAGCCGGATGCTATCTGGTGCTAATGCCTAACAATCCTAAAGCCGGTGGGATCTCAAGACGTATTGAAGGTGATGAGCGAAGCGATCTCAAAGACGCCCTAAGCCAACTACCCTTACCCGAAGGTATGGGTTTGATTATCCGCACCGCGGGTCTTGGCCGCAATATAGAAGAACTGAGTTGGGATTTGGACGTACTTTTAAGCCAATGGCAAGCGATTGTACAAGCGTCACAACGCCCAGCCCCTTTTCTTATTCACCGTGAAAGCGACGTTATTATTCGCGCTATCCGCGACTACTTAAGACCCGATATTACCGAAATTTTAGTGGATACCGAAGAAGCTTATAACCACGCAAAACGTCACATACAAATTGTGCGGCCTGATTTTGCGGAAAGAGTTAAACGCTATCAAGACGCTATCCCCTTATTTAACCGCTTCCAAATTGAAAGCCAGATTGAGTCGGCGTTTAAACGTGAAATTGCGCTGGAAAATGGCGCTTCTATTGTTATCGATCCTACCGAGGCGTTAATTGCTATCGACATCAACTCTGCCAAAGCAACGGAAGGCTCAGATATTGAAGAAACGGCACTACAAACCAATTTAGTCGCCGCCAAAGAAATAGCAAGACAATTACGACTACGCGATATTGGCGGTTTGATTGTTATTGATTTTATCGACATGAACTCTTCACGTAATCAACGCATGGTTGAAAATCATTTACGTGACGAATTAGCCTCAGACAAAGCACGAATTCAACTAGGCAGAATTTCGCGATTTGGTTTATTAGAAATGTCTCGGCAAAGACTTCGCCCTTCTTTAGGCGATTCAAGCGGTGTAACTTGCCCGCGCTGTGACGGCCAAGGTACGATTCGCAATATTCAATCACTTGGATTGGCCTTAATGCGTGTGATAGAAGATGAGGCCATGAAAGAAAGCACAAGGCAAGTGAATGTCCAAGTGCCGGTTGATTTGGCCGCATACTTATTAAATGAGAAACGCCAAGCGGTAATGAACCTGGAAGAAAGGCATCATATCCGCATTTTAATCTTACCGAACCCCCATCTGGTAACCCCTCAGTATGAAGTAACCCGTATTCGCGAAGATGATAGCGATCAAGCCGAGTTACCAAGTTTCAAGCAAATTACAACCATTGAACGCAAAACAGAGGAATTTAGGCCAGCTCAAGCAGAAAGAGTTGACGAGCCCGCTATTAAAAATATTACGTCTATGGCGCCAGCTCCCGTACAAATATCACGCGACAAAGGGTTCATTCATCGGATCTGGTCGGCGATGTTCGGGGCCCCCGAAGCTAAACCAAAGCGTACCACCAGTAGCACCGCTGAAGCACGCCCCCATACTGGTCGTTCACAACAACAAAGACGTCGGCATCATCGCGATAGACAAGATCGTGAACGCCATGGACGTGACAGATACGATCGCGATAGATACACTAACCAAGATAAAAGTGAACGCGGTGAAAGACACGAACGTGGTGAAAGACACGAACGCGGTGAAAGACACGAACGCGGTGAAAGACACGAACGTGGTGAAAGACACGAACGCGGTGAAAGACACGAACGCGGTGAAAGACACGAACGTGGTGAAAGACAC
The DNA here is from genome assembly GCA_964535225.1 of Uncultured Candidatus Berkiella sp. GTDB lineage: Bacteria > Pseudomonadota > Gammaproteobacteria > Berkiellales > Berkiellaceae > Berkiella. The sequence continues at coordinate 10,947 of CAZHSJ010000092.1, forward strand.
GAACGCGGTGAAAGACACG
>CAZHSJ010000093.1:0-10843 GCA_964535225.1 Uncultured Candidatus Berkiella sp.
ATTTTGAATTACATAATGTACTTGGTGCCGGTGCTTATATTTGTGGTGAAGAAACGGCGCTGATGGATTCCTTAGAAGGCAAAAAAGGCATGCCACGCTTTAAGCCGCCTTTTCCTGCCAATTATGGTATTTATGGTTCCCCCACTAATATAAACAACACAGAAAGCTATGCTTCCGTGCCCGTTATTTTACAGCATGGTGGAAAATGGTTTTTAGAAATGGGTAAACCCAACAATGGGGGTACCAAAATATTTTGTGTGTCTGGTCATGTCAATAAACCGGGTAATTATGAAATCCCCTTAGGCACCCCTTTTGCCACGTTGCTTGAAATGGCCGGTGGCATGAAAGACGGTAGAAAATTAAAAGCCGTTATACCCGGTGGGTCCTCTGTGCCCGTGCTTAAAGGCGAGGACATGATGAAACTTAACATGGATTACGATTCCATTGGCAAAGCAGGATCAATGTTGGGATCAGGGGCCGTCATTGTGATGGACGAAACGACCTGTATGGTGAAAATGCTGGCGAGGATCTCTGATTTTTATTTTGAAGAATCTTGTGGCCAGTGCACCCCTTGCCGCGAGGGCACAGGTTGGTTGGCGCGGATGTTACATCGCATTTTACATGGTCAAGGCACGCTTGAAGATTTAGTGGTCCTTGATGATGTTGCAGAAAAAATAATGGGGCGCACCATCTGTGCCTTAGGGGATGCTGCTGCTATGCCCGTACGGAGTTTCCTCAAACAGTTTAGAGAAGAATTTGTCTACATGATTGAACATAAGCGTTCAATGGTTGCCTTAGTTTAGTGGAGAAAAGATGGTTACCATCGAAATAGATGATAAAAAAATTGAAGCACGCCAAGGCCAAATGATTATTGAGGCGGCAGATAGCGCAGGGATAAAGATCCCACGTTTTTGTTATCATAAAAAATTGTCGATAGCAGCTAATTGTCGCATGTGCTTAGTTGAAGTTGAAAAAGCACCAAAACCTTTGCCTGCTTGCGCAACCCCTGTTTCTGAAGGCATGAAAATTTTCACAACGTCCAATAAAGCCATCGATGCGCAAAAAGCCGTCATGGAATTTTTACTTATTAATCATCCCTTGGATTGCCCTATTTGCGATCAAGGGGGGCAGTGTGAGTTGCAGGATGTTGCCTTGGAATATGGTAAAGACACTTCTCGTTTTGTTGAACGTAAGCGTGTTGTTAAAGATAAAGATATTGGACCATTAATTAGTACTGAAATGACTCGCTGTATTCATTGTACACGTTGTGTTCGTTTTGGTACTGAAATTGCAGGCGAACGTGAACTTGGTGCCACCGGTCGAGGCGAGTTTATGCAAATTGGCACTTATATTGAAAAAAGTGTTAATTCAGAACTTTCTGGGAATGTGATTGATTTATGTCCTGTTGGCGCATTGACCTCCAAACCGTTTCGATTTTTGGCCAGGGCCTGGGAACTAAAAGCCCAAGAAAGTGTATCGATGCATGATTGTTTAGGTTCTCATCTTTATTTTCATACTTTACATAATCAAGTTAAACGTACTCTGCCTCGTGAAAATGAAGCCATCAATGAAGTATGGTTGTCTGATAGAGATAGGTTTAGTTATGAAGGATTAAACCATTCAGACAGACTAACCTCTCCCTGTATAAAAAAAGATAACCGTTGGAAAAAAGTTGATTGGCCAACCGCGTTGAGTTTTGCAGTTGAAAAATTACAAAAAATCGTTCACGCCGATGGGGCCGATGCGATTGGCGCTATTGCTTCACCTAATTGTACTGTTGAAGAATTTTTCTTACTTCAAAAGCTATTTAAAAGCCAAGGTTGCCACAACGTTGATCATCGTTTGCGTCAAATGCAAGTTTTACATCAATCCTATATGGGATCTTTTCCCACGATGGGGATCTGGTTAAGTGGGTTAGAGGAACAAGAAGCCATTGTTCTGGTTGGGAGTGATATTAAAAAAGAACACCCGTTAGTGAATCATCGTATTCGTAAAGCGGCCCAGCATGGTGCTAACGTTGTTGCCATCAATCCTTTTGAGATTACCGTTAATTATAACGCCACCCATCTTGTACATCCGTATGGTGATTTTCGTTTAGGATTAATGGAAGTGGTAAAAGCGCTCATGGAGATGAGCGAGAACGAATTGTTAGCAGATTGCCCGGTTGATGCCAAAACGCAATTGTCTGGTATTACGCCAAGTGATAAGGCAAAGGACATAGCTTTAACGCTCAAGCAAGGACAAAAGAAGAGTGTTATTTTGGGGGATTATGCGTTAAGCCATCCACTGGCAAGCGAAATAGGGTGGCTTGGAAGAATCTTGGCGCATTTAATTGGCGCAACGTTTGGTGAGTTGAGTCATGGCGCCAATAGTGCGGGTGGCTGGATTGCAGGCGCGTTGCCACATCGGTTACCGTTTGGCCAAGGTGACAGTCCTAAAGTCGGGCTTAGCGCTTATGACATGTTCGAGCAACCTAGAAAAGCGTATTTTTTAGTCAACCTTGAACCTGAGTTTGATTTTATTAATCCGGCAATCGCCAAGTCAGCATTAACGCAAGCAGACACCGTTGTGGTGTTAAGCATGTTTGATAGTCCGTATCTTCGAGAATACGCGGATGTGTTGTTACCTATTACGCCAATTTCTGAAATGGCGGGAACTTACATTAATACTTTTGGCGAATGGGTAAACTTTAATGCAGCCATCAGCCCGCAGGGGTTGAGTCGCCCAGCTTGGAAAGTTTTACGTGTTATTGCTAATTTATGGGATATTCCCGGCTTTGAATACCAAACGCCACAAGATGTGATGGGTGAACTGTTAACGCAAAAAGCAACGACCCCACATTTTGCGGAAAATCTGCTTTCTATGCCCTGTAAACTCACCCCTCACACAATACCCTCAAAACTCATTCGCCTTTCGCCAGTTGGTTTATATCACGTTGATGGTATTGTCAGACGCGCAAACGCGCTGCAAAAAACGCAAGATGCCAACCTTAATAAGGTGAGTATCAACGCTAAGCAAGCAAAAGAGTCTGGCTTTCTAGAAGGGGAAAAAGTGTGGGTATTTAACGGCAAAACTAAATCAGCACAGCCTTTACCCATTCATATCGACGATAATTTACCACAAGGGGTAGCGATTGTTCCTAGCAGCTTGCTTGAAACGCTCACCCTAGGCGCACCTTTTAGTACGATTGATTTGAATCTTGCCAAGGAAGGTGTCAAGTGATCATCGAATGGATAACGACTTTAGCTGCCATTACCATTAAATGTTTAATCATTTTGTTACCGTTGATTTTAGCGGTTGCTTATCTTACCTATCTTGAACGTAAAGTAATTGGCTACATTCAGGTGAGGATTGGTCCGAATCGGGTGGGGCCATTTGGTTTATTTCAACCCTTTGCCGATGTCTTTAAGTTGCTCTTTAAAGAAATCGTTTTACCCACTAAATCTAATAAATTCTTATATATTGTTGCCCCTATTTTAGCTTTTGCCCCTTCCATTGTCGCTTGGTCGGTGATCCCCTTCACCCAAGGGTGGGCGCTGGCAGATCTGAATGCCGGGCTATTATTTTTATTAGCGATGACTTCATTGGGTGTGTATGGGGTGATTATCGCGGGGTGGGCCTCCAATTCTAAATATGCCTTTTTAGGGGCACTTCGTTCGGCCGCGCAGGTTGTTTCTTATGAGATTGCGATGGGATTTACCTTGGTCGGCGTCATTATGGCTGCAGGGAGTATGAACCTAAGCCAGATAGTCATGGCACAACAAGGCGGTGTTCTACATTGGTATTGGCTACCTTTATTGCCGTTGTTCGTGGTGTATTTTGTTTCTGCCGTTGCAGAGACTAACCGGGCACCCTTTGACGTTGCTGAGGGTGAGTCTGAAATTGTTGCCGGGTTTCACGTGGAATATGCCGGCATGACCTTTGCCATTTTCTTTTTGGCTGAATATGCCAATATGATTTTGTTATCCACGCTGTGTGCGTTGATGTTTTTAGGAGGATGGTTATCCCCGTTTGAAGGTATTCCTGTGATTGGCCACGCTTTAACCTGGGTACCAGGCATTGTGTGGTTAGGGCTAAAGGTTTCTTTCTTCTTACTGTTGTATCTTTGGTTTCGCGCCACTTTTCCACGATATCGCTATGATCAGATCATGCGTTTGGGTTGGAAAATTTTTATTCCGGTTACCTTTTTCTGGATCATCGTTGAAACAGTGGCCATTAAAGCGCATATAGGCCCATGGTTTGCATAAAGAGAGAGCATTGTGTTTAAAAAGCTAGGCTTCTATATAAAGAGTTTTACTTTGTGGGAACTCTTAATTGGTCTGAAACTCACTGGCAGGCATTTGTTTGCACGGAAAATAACGGTGCAATATCCAGAAGAGGAAACACCGCGCTCAGTTCGTTTTCGTGGGATCCACGCTTTACGACGCTACCCAAATGGGGAAGAAAGGTGTATTGCCTGCAAGTTATGCGAAGCGGTTTGTCCTGCGCTTGCCATTACCATCGATTCTACAGAGCGAGAGGATGGTACAAGGCGCACAACCCGCTATGAGATTGATTTGTTTAAATGTATTTTTTGTGGGTTCTGTGAAGAATCCTGCCCGGTGGACTCGATTGTTGAAACGGACATGGCAAGTTACGCCTTTTTAGAGCGTGGGGAAAATATTTTAGATAAACAAAAATTATTGGCTATTGGTGATAAATATGAAGCAAACATCGCTGCATGCCGTACTGAAGATGCACCTTATCGCTAGGAAATAACGATGACATTTACACAGCTTGTTTTTTATGCGTTCTCCATGGTGGCTGTTTTAGCTAGCCTCATGATGATATTGTCAAAAAATCCGGTCAGATCAGTTTTGTATTTAGTGCTGACTTTCTTTTGTATGGCTGGCGTGTGGATGTTGTTGGAGTCAGAATTTTTATCCATCGTACTGGTGTTGGTCTATGTAGGCGCTGTGATGGTGCTGTTCTTGTTTGTGGTCATGATGCTCGATATGGAAGCCCCGCTCATTAAGGAGTCCTTGGTAAGACATTGGCCCATTGGCGCTATTGCCGCAAGCGTAACAATTGCGCTGCTCATCATGTTTTTAGGTAAGGAACATTTTGGTTTAGAAGCCGCTGTAACGACACCACAAACAGCAGACTACAGCCATGTTAAAGCGTTAGCACAGCTGCTTTATTCGGATTTCTTACTGCCATTTGAAGTGGCTGGTATTTTGTTATTAGTCGCGATGATAGCGGCTATCGGTTTAACTTTCAGGGGCCCAAGGGATACAAAAACACAAAAGCCTTCTGAGCAAGCGAATGTGAAAAAACACGATCGCCTCAAGATAGTTAAGATGCCATCCAGCCCTAGGAGCAAATCATGATAGGTTTATATGAAGTGCTTAGTGTGGCGGCGATTTTATTTGGCGTTGGTGTGGCAGGGATTTATATCAATCGCAAGAATGTCATTATTCTTTTAATGTGTATAGAACTTATTCTTTTAGCTGTGAATACCAATTTTGTAGCCTTTTCTCATTTTCTACGCTCACAAATAGGTGAGGTATTTGTCTTTTTTATCCTGACTGTCGCAGCAGCAGAGGCAGCCATTGGGTTGGCTATATTAGTGGCTGTCTTTAGAAGCCGTCGAACGATTAATGTTGAAGAATTAGACTCATTGAAGGGGTGATTTGTGCAATCTAGCGTCTTTACTGAGTGTTTAATAGTTGTGTTAGCGCCCTTAGTGGCTGCTGTGATGGCAGGACTGTTTGGCCGCGTCATTGGACGTAAAGGCGCACATTGGGTAACCATTTTTTGTGTGGCGTTGAGCTTTTTTGTATCACTTCATCTTGCCAAACAAATGCTGTGGGATAAAACCATTCCCTTATTGATAGAGATGACAGCTTATCAATGGGCTAAGATTGGTTCCTATACTTTCCAAGTAGGCTTTATGCTTGATGAGTTGACTATCCTGATGATGTGCGTGGTCACCTTTGTTTCTTGGATGGTGCATATTTATACCATTGGCTATATGAGCGATGATCCGGGTTATCAACGTTTTTTTAGTTATATCTCCTTATTCACTTTTTCGATGCTCATGTTAGTGATGTCTAACAATTTCTTGCAGCTCTTTTTTGGTTGGGAAGCGGTTGGCGTTGTTTCTTATTTACTCATTGGTTTTTGGTATAAGCGTGAAAGCGCCATTTTTGCTAATCTTAAAGCCTTCTTAGTAAATCGTGTGGGTGATTTTGGCTTTTTATTAGGTATTGCAGCCGTGCTATGGGCATTTGGAACGCTTGACTATACTGCCGTTTTTCATAAAGCACCAGAGCTGGCTGCGGCTAATAGCACGATTGAAATCATTTCAGGTAGCCCTTGGTCCTTGTTCACCGTGATTGGCATATTATTGTTTATTGGTGCCATGGGTAAATCAGCCCAAATGCCGTTGCACGTTTGGTTGCCAGATTCAATGGAAGGTCCCACGCCGATCTCTGCGCTCATCCATGCTGCAACGATGGTTACTGCGGGCGTGTTTATGGTGGCACGTATGTCACCTTTATTTGAGTTTTCTGATACGGCATTAAGTTTTGTATTATTAATTGGCTCTGCAACCTGCTTGCTCATGGGATTGGTTGGTATTGTTCAAAACGATATCAAACGTATTATCGCCTACTCGACGTTGTCTCAATTAGGCTACATGGTGGTGGCGTTGGGTGTTTCTGCCTATTCAGCCGGAATTTTTCATTTAATGACGCATGCCTTTTTCAAAGCGTTGCTCTTTTTAGGTGCAGGCTCGTGTATTATTGCTATGCATCATGAGCAAGATATTTGGAAAATGGGAAATTTGCGAAAATACATGCCCATTACCTATGTGACAATGCTCATAGGCTCTTTAGCCCTAGTCGGTTTTCCTTTCTTCTCAGGGTTTTATTCAAAAGACACGATTATTGAAGCGGTTCATCTGAGCCAAATTCCGGGTGCGCACATCGCCTACTGGGTTGTACTTGGTAGTGTGTTTGTTACCGCCTTATATTCTTTTAGATTGTTTTTCCTGGTGTTCCATACCACCGAGAGAATGGATCATCATACGAAGGAGCATTTGCATGAGTCGCCCGTTGTTGTTTGGCTACCCTTAGTTTTATTAGCAATCCCCTCTGTTGTTGCGGGAATGATGTTTGCAACCCCCTTATTCACGGGTTTCTTTGGAAAATCAATTTTCGTGCTGCAAGAGCATAATGTCATGGCTACCTTGGGTCATGAATATCATGGCGCTGTTGAAATGGCAAAACATGGTTTTACGGCATTACCCTTTTGGTTAGCGCTTGGCGGTATTGTCGTGGCATGGCTTGGTTATGTTCAGTTTCCTTCTCTGGCAAAGGGAATGAAAAAATTGTTTACGCCTTTGTATATTATTTTAGATCGTAAATATGGATTTGATGATTTTAACCAAGCCGTTTTAGCGGGCGGTACCCGAGCGTTGGGGTGGCTTTGCTGGCGCGTGGGGGACAGAGCCATTATCGATGACTTTTTCGTTAATGGTTCGGCAAATTCGGTTGGGTTTTTTGCTAAAGCGATGAGACATTTGCAATCGGGATATGTTTATCACTATGCCTTTGCCATGATTACAGGGCTCATCCTGCTCCTACTCTGGCAAGTTTTAAAATAAAGAGGCTTCATTCATGCAACTTGATTTTCCTCTGTTAAGCGCACTGATCTGGTTCCCTATTATTGGCGCGATTTTGCTGTTTATTGTAGGTGGCGATAACGCACCAAAGCGAACTAAGTGGCTGGCTTTAGGGGTGTCACTGTTGTGTTTATTGTTGTGTGTTCCCTTGTGGCAACATTTTGATTTACACACGGCGCAGTATCAGTTTATGGAAAACAGACCCTGGTTTGCGGCGCTGGATATTGAATATGCTTTGGGGGTAGATGGATTTGCTATGCCCTTAATTGTTTTAACTTGTTTGTTTACCCCCTTAGTGATCATTTCAGCATGGCAGGTAATACAAAATCGTGTTACTTACTACATGGCTGCTTTTTTAATTATGCAAGGGCTTATGTGTGGTGTATTTGCCGCCATGGATGCCATTTTATTCTATGTGTTCTGGGAAGCGATGCTGGTTCCTATGTTTTTAATCATCGGCATTTGGGGCGGCCCGAATCGCGTTTATGCCACAATTAAATTTTTCCTTTACACCTTTTTAGGATCTGTATTTTTGCTGGTTGCTTTGATCTACCTTCATTTGCAAGCTAAAACGCATGGAATAGATAACTCCTTTGCCATCAGCGCATTTCAACAGTTACCTCTTTCACTTACTACGCAAAAATGGATATTAGTCGCCTTCTTATTAGCATTTGCCGTTAAAATTCCCATGGTGCCAGTTCATACTTGGTTGCCAGATGCCCACGTAGAGGCGCCCACAGGGGGATCCGTGGTGTTAGCAGCTATCTTATTGAAAATGGGTGCGTATGGCTTTTTACGATTTATATTGCCCATCGTGCCGCACGCTGCGCGAGAGTGGCAGCTCATTATCATTGGTGCATCCTTAATTGCGGTGGTTTACATTGGTTTGGTTGCCGTTGTGCAAAAAGATATGAAAAAGCTCATTGCCTATTCTTCGATTGCGCATATGGGGTTTGTTACATTAGGTATATTCATTGCTTTTGCTTTGCTCAATTTAGATGCCCATGATGCCGCTGCCATGGGCATGCAAGGCGCTTATGTACAAATGATCTCACATGGTTTTATTTCTGGGGCCTTATTCTTGTGTGTGGGTGTGTTATATGACAGGGTGCACTCCCGTGAAATTGCCGATTATGGTGGTGTGGTGAATACCATGCCTATTTTTGCCAGCTTTTTTGTGCTGTTTGGTTTAGCCAATGCGGGGTTACCGGGCACCTCTGGGTTTGTGGGTGAATTTATGGTGATTTTAAGCGCCTTCCAAGCTAATCCCGTATTTGCTTTTATGGCCGCACTAACGCTTATTTTAGGCGCGGCCTATACCTTGTGGATGATAAAGCGGGTTGTGTTTGGTGATATTGCCAATGCGCATGTGGCTGCTCTGAAAGATGTTGGTGCCCGTGAGATCACTTTTTTAAGCATATTAGCGTTGTTAGTACTGATATTTGGTTTATGGCCAGCCCCGATTGTTGAGGTGGCGCAATCCTCCATTGATGGGTTGCTTGAACATATTGGAAAACCAAAATACTAGAAGGTTAGAATGACATGAACGATTTGATGGTTGTTATGCCAGAAATTGTATTGGCCATATTGGCGTGTATGTGCTTAGTGGTTGATTTATTTGTCAGTGATAAATCGCGCATAATTACTTATTTATTTAGCCAAACATCCCTAATTGTAACGGCAGCCTGTTGCCTTTATTTTCCAAACCAATTAGAAGCGAGTGCTTTTTCTGATCACTTTATTGCCGATTTGTTATCGCAAGTTTTAAAAGTTTTTATTCTGCTCATTATGTTTTTTGTGCTGCTGTACTCACGGTCCTATGTACAAAGTCGCAAAATTGCTTATGGTGAGTTTCATGCTTTAGCACTATTTTCAACTTTGGGCATGATGTTTTTGGTTTCTGCTAAAAGTCTGCTGATGCTTTATCTTGGGTTAGAGTTATTGACCTTGCCCCTATACGCATTAGTTGCATTGCAAAAGGATTCAGCAAACGCCCAAGAAGCGGGGATAAAATATTTTGTGATGGGCGCATTGGCATCGGGGATGTTGCTTTATGGTATTTCATTGCTCTATGGCCTTACCGGCAGTATAACGCTCACCCAAGTTGCTTTAAATATTCAAGCCGTGCAAGGCGACATGAGCACGCATATTAGCGTTGTTGCCTTAATCTTTATTATTGTGGGTATTGCGTTTAAATTAGGGGCGGTACCATTCCATATGTGGATCCCGGATATTTATCAAGGTGCGCCCACCAACGTTACATTGCTCATTGGCACGGCCCCTAAAGTGGCTGCATTTGGTATGGCTTACCGGTTATTACATGATACCTTACCCTCGTTGCAGGAGCAGTGGGCACAATTTTTTATCCCAATTGCGCTTGTCTCGGTGGCATTGGGGAATATCACCGCGATTGCACAAACCAATATTAAACGACTTTTTGCTTATTCGACGATTGCGCATGTGGGGTTTTTATTTTTAGCGTTGTTAGTTGCGCCTCAAATCGGTTATGCCCCAGCGATGTATTACATTGTGATCTATGCCATGGTTGCTGCGTGTGCTTTTGGTGTGATCCTCTATTTGAGTCATCAGGGGTTTGAAGGCGACAAGCTCAGTGACTTTAAAGGTTTGTCCAAACGTAGCCCCTTTTTAGCCTTTATCATGCTTTTAGTGGCGTTTTCGCTGGCTGGGGTGCCCCCCACAGTAGGGTTTTATGCTAAATTTATGGTGCTTAGTGCCTTGGTGGATGCAGGGTTTGCTTGGCTCGCTGCGGTTGTGGTGCTCTTTTCAGTGATTGGTGCTTATTATTATTTAAAAATCGTCAAAACCATGTATTTTGATGAGCCAGACGTTCTCTATCCTATTCGGGGTGCTCTTGATATGCGGATTGCTTTAGCAGTCAATGGGATCGCGATTTTAGGTTTTGGCATGCTGCCGGCCCCGCTGTTTATAATATGTCAGCAGGTAGCCTCAAGTATGCTCTGAAGTTTGTAAGTTATTCGAGTGATTTTGCGGGATGGAACCTAAAATCACATACTTTTCAATTTAAATCAACTTGTTAGGTTCGCTAGGCAGTCTTTTTACTTGCAGATTTTGCCTAGATCGCATATCATATTTCGACTTATCGCGGGGTGGAGCAGTCTGGCAGCTCGTCGGGCTCATAACCCGAAGGTCGTAGGT
>CAZHSJ010000094.1:0-10656 GCA_964535225.1 Uncultured Candidatus Berkiella sp.
CCTCATCGTAGTGGTAATGCGAATGCTGCAATGAATTGCCATCAGTGGTGAAGATAACGGTGCTGGAATTTTTCTTGTTGAAAAATCAAATTATCAATCACCATGTTTCGCCGGGAGCTGGGCCAGTGCTTCTGCGGCAGCCGGGATGGTGCTCGGCGGAATTGCGGCTTTTATCACCAGCTTACCTTCCTCACCGCAATGGGCGTGGCGGGTTCCCTTTTTATTGGGTGGCTTAAGTTGTTTTTTAGGTTTTTGGTTGCGCTCTCACATTGTAGAGAACGTGCCGGCTGCAAAAAAAACTTTTATTCCTTTCTTGGAAATATTTAAAGCTAACAAAAGATCGCTACTTATTGTTGCAGCGATTGCCGCTTTTACTGGCGTATTCGTTTACATAGGCAACATTTATATTGTTGCTTTTTTAAAGCAACAAGTAAAACTGCCTACCCATCATTGCACTTTCTTTGCCATTTTTGGCGAGCTTATTGTCGCCATTTTAATACCTGTTATGGCTTATCTTGCTGATAAAACGGATGCCTATCGTCAGTATCGAATAGGCTTACTGCTGGTAGCGCTCTGTTCACCCTTTATTTTTCTTTTATGTGGTAGCGGACATTATGGCCTTATCACCCTTGGCATGATTATTTTTGGCGTGTTAGATGCCCTGGTTTGCGGGCCAATGGTAAAAATTCTGTTTGATCAATTCCCAAAAAATTTACGCTACACCGGCGTTTCTTTTGCGTGGAGTGTTTCTGCCGCACTTTTTGGTGGCACAGCGCCCCTGGTTGCACAATTTGTGACAACACGTTTTGACTGGCTTCTTGGCCCGAGCTTTTATGTTTCGTTTATGGCACTCGTTACTTTTGGCATTTTCACCTTTACTTTACAAAAGCCAGCCCCCATGGTGACATTTCGCCTTAAACAGTTGACAGACTAAACCCTTAGTGTCACATTAACCTTCTATTAATCATTGACTTGAAAATAATTATGAACGAAATGACAAAGCAAGCTGTATCTGCTTTACCTGGCATATTCATTGCCATTATTATTCTCATTGTATTTTGGATACTAGCTAAATTTGCAATTAAGCTCATCCATCGTATTAGAGATAAAAACCCTGCGCAAAAGCAGCCGGTGTTCTTGGTTTTTGAAACTATTGCCCGCATTGCTATCATGGTGTTGGGGTTAATCACCGCACTAGGATCTGCGGGTGTTAACGTTTCTGCCTTGGTCGCGAGCTTAGGCATTTCTGGTATTGCTTTAACCTTAGCGAGTAAAGATGCCTTTGCGAATTTATTTGCGGGGATCTTAGTCTTGTTATATCAACCCTTTCAAATTGGAGACACCATTGAATTAGGGTATATCAAGGGTGTCGTCACCAAAATGAGTTTACGTTACACTCACTTAGTTAATGCTAATAAAGAAATTTTAATTCCAAATTCGTCTTTGTTAACCAAAAGTTTAACCATATATAAAAATGTATGAAAAACTCAACATCACTCGTACTAGGGTTATTTCTTAGTATTTCAACAAAACTGATTGCCAGCCCACGCACGCATTTCGATGAACAATTTGATATTTTAGTAAGGCAACATTTACCCAATACTGCCATTGGATTGGTTATTCAAGATCCTAAATCAGGTGAAGTGTTATTTGACTACAATGGGGCTCATAATTTTTATCCTGCGAGCAATATCAAATTATTTACCGCAGCTGCTGCATTGAAATTTTTCGGACCTAATTTTCAATATCAAACCAGCATCAATGCGCCCCTTGATAAAATTAAAGCAGGCGTATTAGAAAATAACTTATACCTCATATTCAGGGGCGATCCCTCTTTTACCTCTACCGATCTTGCTTTAATGATTAAACAAGTTAAGACTAAGGGAATAGATAAAATTCAAGGTAATATTATTATTGATGATTATGCCTTTGATGATATTCCTTATGCGCCTGGTTGGACGTGGGATTCTATTCCCTATGCTTATTCTGCCCCCATTACCTCTATTATACTGGACACCAACAAAGTTCGGCTTAAATTCAATAAAACAGAAGTTTTAAATGATAAAATTAAAATAGAGCAAGCACAGGAATTTCCCCTGTTTAAACTTAGCAGCGATGTTATTGCGGTAACCTTTGATGAATCAGAACATGATTGCCAATTAAATACTAAAGTTAAAAATAATGAAATTTCATTAGGTGGATGTTGGCCTATCAATAAAACGCCAAGCTTTGTTGAATTAGCTATTGATAACCCACGAGCACTGGTAAAAAGCTTACTTGAATCATACTTAGCAGAAAATCACATCACCCTGACAGGTAATATTGTCTTTGATAATGCGCCTAAAAACGGGCCGGCATTAATTACAAAACGTTCTGCCCCTTTAAAAGTATTGCTAAAACAAGTATTGGCTGAATCGAACAACATTTACACAGAAAGCTTAACCAAGGCACTTGGATTAGCTTTTTTAGGTCAAGGATCCTTTCAAGTGGGGATTCGCGCAATAGAAGAAATTTTAACAAAAGATGCGAATATCGATTTTAAGCAATTAAAACTCACTGATGGCTCTGGGCAGTCTCGCTACAGTTTGGTAACCCCTAATCAAATTAGCAAACTGTTATATCATATGTACCAAGATCCGCAATTTCCTATTTACTACAATGCTTTAAGTATTTCGGGGAAAAGTGGCACTTTGGCTGAGCGAATGAAGACCAAAGACATGGTAGGTAAGGTTGTTGCTAAAACGGGTTCTGCATTGGGAACTTCCGCGTTGTCGGGTTATTTTACGGCGAACAATGGTAAGCAATATTTATTTTCATTGGTAATTAATCAATCGCTTAATGACTGGGCCGCCCGCAAAGCCTTTGAAGATAAATTGTGTAAGTTAATGGTGGAAGAAACTTGGCGAGAAATAGGGCCAACAACGCCCGTTAATTCCCCGCTTATGCCTGCGCCCGTTAAAACAGCTTTGCCTGCGCCTGCTGCATCATCATTGTAAAAAACTAAGATGTCGGGCACGCAGACTTTGCCCGACCTACCCTTAGACATTTTCTCTATCAATATAACCCATCTGCACTTCACCGTATCGTGGGCCCGCAGTGGGAGTGATTGTTTCTAATTTTGCCATATCTTCCACTGTAAATTGCACATCTAGCGCTTTAACATTTTCTTCGAGGTATTTTACTTTTTTTGTGCCTGGAATGGGTACAATATCTTGCCCTTTGTATAACAGCCACGCAATGGCAATTTGACTTGGTGTTACTTTCTTTTCACTTGCCATTGCCTTCACCATGGAGACAATCTTCATATTGTTATCAAAATTATCCCCTTGATAGCGCGGATCAATTTTTCGGTAATCGCCCTCAGGATATTCTTCCGCTCGCTTCACTTCCCCTGTTAAAAAGCCGCGCCCCAAAGGTGAAAAAGGGACTAACCCAATCCCCAATTCACGCAAAGTAGGAATAATATCCTTTTCTAAATTACGCTCCCAGATAGAATACTCGCTTTGTAATGCACTTATCGGATGAACTTGATGTGCTTTACGAATATTTTTCTCGCCTGCTTCTGATAAGCCCAAGTACTTTACTTTTCCTGCTTTGACCAAGTCTGCCATTGCGCCAACGACCTCTTCAATTGGAACATTGGGATCAATTCTGTGTTGATAGAGCAAGTCGATATAATCTGTTTGCAATCGCTGCAAAGAGCCTTCTATTGCTTTTTTAATATGAGCGGGTTTTGAAATAACGCCCGCCATTTTGCCATCAACAATGTTAAAACCAAATTTGGTTGCTAAGGTTACTTTTTCACGATGCCCTTTAAGGGCTTTACCCAATAGCGTTTCATTGGTAAAAGGACCATACACTTCTGCCGTATCCCAAAAAGTAATGCCTAATTCTAAAGCACGATGGAGTGTGTTAAGCGATTCTTTTTCATCGGGAACACCATAAGATTGGCTCATTCCCATACAACCAAGTCCGATGGATGATACGGTAAGCCCTGCTTTACCCAATTTTCTTGTATTGATAGACATAATATTCCCTTGTTTAAAACCTATTCCAGATCAAAGACGACAGTCTTATTTCCATGAACAATAATCCTGTCTTCTACATGGGCCTTGATAGCACGGGCTAGTACCGTTCTTTCCACGTTTTGGCCTAGCACTCTTAATTTTTCTGCATTTAAGCGATGGGAAGCACGCACCACATCTTGAGAAATGATTGGCCCCATATCTAAGTCTTTGGTGACATAATGCGCTGTTGCGCCAATCAATTTAACACCTTTATCATAGGCTTGCTGATAAGGATTGGCACCAATAAACGCTGGCAAGAATGAATGATGAATATTGATTATTCTATTTGGAAAATGTGCAATAAAATCTTCAGACAGAATCTGCATATACCGCGCAAGAATAATGCCATCCACTTTATCTTTACATAAAGCTAAAATCTGGGCTTCTGATGCTTTTTTAGTTTCTTTGGTCACCGGAATATAATGATAAGGGATATTAAAATGCTTGGCCGCATTTTCTAAATCAGGATGATTCGACACAATAAAGGGTATTATCATGGGTAGTTCATGACGCGAGGTACGCCATAATACTTCTAAAAAAGCGTGATCATACTTAGAGACAAATACAGCCATGCGTCTTAGGTTGGCCGCATAATGCATTTGCCACACCATCTGAAAGGGTTTAGCGACGTCATTAGCAAAGGCTTGCTCAAGTTTCTTACAAGAGAGATCTAAGTGTGGGGTTTGATATTCAAGACGCATAAAGAAGGTGCCACCTTCGGGATCAGTTGAATGCTGATCCAGATCAGTAATATTGGCCCCATGATCTTTTAAAAAAGTCGTTACACTGGCGATTATGCCTGATCTATCTGGACACGTAATAAGCAACCTAGCCACCGTTGCAAGATCGGCTTGTTTCATGATTAATTGACACCAAATTAGTTAGCTGTATATATAACTTGTAGCGTGACAAAGGATAATATTAGCACAGGAACTATACTTTTAATTACAAAGACGGGTTAGGACAATACCAATGGCGCTATTCCCCTTTCTCACGCCACAGAGCAACGATGAGGTTATCAGAACAACCTGTAAGCTCTATGCCCTCAGTATTTTTAAAATATCGCCCATTTCCCTTACTTTGATCCTTGTTATTAACTTTTTTCTCTTTGGCGAGCATTTGTTCCCTGCGCAATATGCCTATTTACATGCGCAAGCAGCAATATTTGTGGCGGTGTCGTTTTTACCACTGTCAGCCACCTTATGTTACGCACTTGAAAAAATTGGTAAAAATGAACCCATTAGCTATGGCAACTTAATTGTTTACATGATGCAGCGGTTTATTCCCTTGGCGGGGTGTTTTTTTTCAATGCTATTAATCCCTGCGTTAGTCATGGGGGTTTGTGCTGCCATTTATTTTTTCTTGGATTATCTAAAGGCGCCTGCGGTTGTTTTATTTGCCTGTACTGGGATTTCTTTTTTGCTTGTTTTCGCTGTGATTGTGTCTAATCTCATGGCGCCGATTTTAGTATTTACTGACAATTTCGGTGCTAATGAATCTATTGATGAAAATGAGCGTTTGATTAAGGGAAATTATTTGAGAAACCTTGTCTTTTGCTTATTAGCTGGACTTATACTTTTGTTATTTTCTGTGTTTAGCTACCTATTAGTAAGTTATTTTCCTATTTTAAGATCACAACCCGCTTATGTTCCCTACCTGATTGGGCAAGTATTATTACTATTCATTGGCCCTTGGTCTTTTGCTTTATTAATTACGCTCAAAAACGATTTACAAATTCGTCATCCTGCAAAGAATAAAAGTCAAAAAACGCAAACGAAAGTGAAAGCACCATTTAATGTGCCAACGCAAAAGAATAATGATCAGGATAAGTTTAATTTTTAGGTAACTGTTCAGCACATTTCAGGGAACGCCCCTCTTTGGTCAATTTTGCGTTGAAAATAGGGACGTTCTCCAAGGTTTGGATATCATGCTGAATAGATACATTTTTAGACAGATTTTTTAGGGCGCTTTTTCTCTTTATTTGTCGCACCATAAGATTCTAACTGCTCTACGATACTATTGTCTTTATATCGCTTAGCATACGCCTGCGCTGCTTCTAATTGAGATAATTTATGGAGGCGGGCATTGGGGTTGGCACCTAATTCAAGCGAGAGCGCCGTTCTATCTTCTGTGGCGCCCATCATAATTTGGATCCGTAATAGACCATTTAAACTTAAGGATTTTGCGTCGGTTAGGTGGGGGATCCCTTCAAATTTGCCATAACAACCCATTTCTTTTGCCAGATCTTTGAGTTCATCTAGCAAAGGTTCTCTTAAGGTGGGATGAAAACTATGGCGGCTCATTTATTGTTCCTAATAGTTTAATTTATAAAGGCTATCAAAATAAAGTTAGCTTGTATACTTTTCTAATACTGATACACGGGAACTTGCACATATTTACAGTACTTGCTACCCTTCAGAGCCGTCATTGAGACACTCTCTATTTCTCTATTGTTAACTCCCGCCTCCATTTTGGTCAATCGTGTATAGATGAACGGTAGAAATAGAAGGACAGTAACTAATTATGTGCATATACACTATAATGACACCGCCTTATTTAGAATAAAAAATATACAACAAAAGAAAGGTAGGTAACTATAATGAGAGATGAAAAACATCTCGCTATAATCCAAACCTCTTATTTGCGCGATCTGCAACAACAATTTCAAAGAGAAGTTACTGAATTAATTGATATATATTTGCATGATGCCAAAAGAAAAATTAGCAATTTACATAAAGCCCTCGCTGAGGAAAATCTATCGAATTTCATCGGTGCTGCACGTGAGCTGCGCACTCGAAGTGTTGATGTTGGGGCTATTCAATTCTCCTATTTATGCCTACAGCTGGAGATAGCCGTACAAGAAATGCGTTTAGAGTCTGTAACAAGGCTTACGCACTTTCTTGAAAAGGCCTTTTTTGCCGTTAATGACGCACTATTAGAGATTAAAGTATTAAAAATGAAGAAGGATCCCATTCCCGCAAAAGAATACAGTTAACTATCTTTTGTTAAGATAATCATTTAAGACTTAATACACCTTACGTTATACTTTGGGGAATTTTTGCATCCTAAGGATAAACCGATGGCTGAGCGCGTTGTTATTTCTGGTACGGGGTTATATGCCCCAGAGCATCAAATTTCTAATGAAGAATTAGTTAATAGTTTTAACGCATATGTTGATAATTTCAACCAAGATAACAAAGCTAAAATCGAAACCGGTGAAATAACAGCATTAGAATATTCTAGTGCCAGCTTTATTGAAAAAGCCTCTGGCATTAAAACCCGCTTTGTCATAGAAAAAGAGGGCATTTTAGATCCCACAAGAATGCGGCCTCGTATTAAAGAACGCTCTGATGATGACATTTCCATTCAAGCTGAAATGGCCTGTAAAGCTATTCATCAAGCGCTAGATTATGCACAAAAAACGCCCAAAGAAATAGATGGCATTATTGTTTCTTGCGCTAATTTACAACGCTCCTACCCAGGCATTGCAATGGAAATTCAACACGCCATGGGCATGCAAGGCTATGGTTATGATATGAATGTGGCTTGTTCAGCCGCCACCTTTGCTATTGCAAATGCTTATCATGCCGTTTCTAGCAAACAAAATCGTTGTATGGTTGTGGTTAACCCTGAAATTACTTCAGGCCATGTTAATTTTGCCGACAGAGATTCTCACTTTATTTTCGGTGATATCTGTACTGCGCTAGTGATTGAAAATACGAGTAATGTTAAGCGACCAGGGTTTGAAATCATTAACTCAAAACTACTAACCTCTTTTTCTAATAACATTCGTAATAATAGTGGTTTTTTAAACCACGCTGAAATGCCAGGAAACGAACCACCACCACGCTATTGCTTTAGGCAAAATGGACGCAAAGTATTTAAAGAAGTGATTCCTTTGGTACAAGAACACATTCTTGCGCATTTAGCAGAGCTTAAAATTGATCCCCAGTCGGTTAAGCGCTATTGGTTGCATCAAGCCAATATCAATATGAATGAATTGATTATTAAAAAAATATTGGGACGTGATGCCACCTTGGAAGAATCCCCTATTATTTTACATAAATATGCCAACACGGCCTCTTGCGGTTCTATTGTGGCGTTTCATTTGCACAATCAAGATCTGCAATCTGGCGATATTGGTTTAATTTGCTCTTTTGGTGCAGGCTATTCTATTGGCAGCATTGTTGTGCAAAAACAATGATATTGCTTGGCCCCCACCTGGGGGCATAGCTTGATTCCGCTTTAAACCCAGGCATGAAATTGTTAGCAATTTCAAAGGGTTATAAAAAATTACGCCAAATCGCGACAAAAACCTTGCAAATCGCGCCATATCGCGCCAAAATAAACTTATATATTATTGAATATGGCCAAAATATGACAGAACCCCTCCTTACCCCACAGCAGGAAGCTATTCTTATAGCACTAAGTAAAAATGAGAGTGGCGCTAAAACAGATGATATTTTAGCGAGCTTTAAAGGCACCATCTCCCTTAGGAATCTGCAAAGACATTTAGCCACACTAGTTAAAAAAAATCATATCTTAAGGATAGGGAAAGGGCGGGCAACAATTTACAAATTGCAAACAACTTTTCCAACCTCAAAAGAAGCTGAGAAGGCACATTTTTTCGAAGAATACATACCTGTTTCTGAAGATAGCCGGGATATTCTAGACTATGTACGCCGTCCGTTAATTGGCAGAAACTACGTGAGTTATGATAGAAATTTTTTATCTGATTATAAACCTAATCACTCTGCATATCTGGGAGATGCCACTCGCTTACATTTGCACAAAATCGGCAATACGAATGAAATGTCAAAACCTGCTGGAACTTATGGTCGTGAGATTCTAAATCGATTAATCATCGATCTTTCTTGGGCCTCAAGTCAGCTTGAAGGTAATACTTACTCTCGCCTAGATACCGTGCAACTAATTGAATTTGGAAAATTTGCACAAGGTAAAGATGCTCAAGAAACTCAAATGATTTTAAACCATAAAGCGGCGATCAATTTTCTCGTTGAAAACATCAATTTAATAGGGTTTAACAATTACACTTTTTTAAGTTTACACGGATTATTGTCTGAAAATTTACTGCCAGATCCCGATGCTAGTGGTCGGCTACGCTTACGTCCGGTCGAAATAACTGGCTCAGTCTATAAACCAATTGGCATACCCCAGATTATTAATGACGTCTTTACAGAAATACTATTAAAAGCAGAACAAATTGAAAATTCATTTGAACAAGCTTTTTTTATAATGGTACATGTACCCTACCTGCAGCCCTTTGAAGATGTTAATAAACGAGTATCACGACTGGCGGCCAATATTCCCCTTTTAAAACAAAATCTATGTCCCTTAACATTTTTAGATGTACCTGAGCGTGCTTATGTAGAGGCAACGCTCGGGGTTTATGAGATGACAAGAATTTCTTTGCTACGAGATTTATTTGTGTGGGCATATGAACGTTCTTCAAAAGAATATCTAGAAGTATCTAAATCACTTGCTCAGCCTGATCCTATTCGATTACGTTACAGACAAAAGATCCATGAATTAGTGGGAAAAATTGTACGAGAATCGATTATTAATACTATTCCTGAAATTGATGCTTTTACAAAAGCAAATATTACTGAAAATGATCAAGCTGCTTTTATAGAAGTGGTGTTAGATGATCTAAAGCGACTACATGAAGGTGTTTTAGCTCGTTATCAGATCCAACCAGCAGATTTTGCAAAATGGCAAAAAAGAAGAATGAGTACCTACCCAAAGGATAAAAAGACAAAATAAGGCAATTGAAAGTCTCCAGATCATTTTGTTTACCCCCCCCAGTGTGAAAAGAAAATGATTATTGTCATAATAGATGGCTGAATCGAGCATTATCTATTATTTTTTTGTTGGGTGTCGCACTTATGAATCTATACCTTCGACTTATTTGGCTACTAATACGTTTACCGTTTATTAAAAAGCAAAGCGATCCCTTCGTGCCTGCCCAACTAAAAATGCGCGCCTGCATTAACGATTTAGATTTAAATATGCATGTGAACAATGGGCGTTATTTAACCCTGATGGATTTAGGCAGAATTTATTATATGGCCAAAACAGGCGTACTAAAGCAAATCGTTAAGCGAGGCTGGATGCCCATGCTGGGTAGCACCAAAGTTAATTTTATTCGCCCTTTAGGTGCGTTTAACCGCTTTATCATGACCTGCCAATTATTGTATTGGGATGAAAAATGGGTTTATGTTGAGCAAAAAATTTATAAAAAAAATCAATTATGTGTAATAGCGTTGTTTAAAATACTCTTTGTTGGCAAGCAAGGCAAAATTCCCTCTGAGGATCTGATGGCGCTTTTTCGTACCACGCTTGAACGCCCCCCTATGCCAGAACATTTAGCCGCTTGGTTGGAAGCGGAGAAAGTTAAAACAGAATAATCTGTTCCCCGCAGAGGTAGCAGCGGCGCATAATAGAATACGCTCCCATCATAATTCCCCCGCTGCGAAAGCTGCGGTTAGATCCCGTAGTTGATTTTTATGACAATTTCAAGTAGCTTTTAGCCACACAAAAATACAAAACCTTAAGAGAATTTCTCGTG
>CAZHSJ010000095.1:0-10649 GCA_964535225.1 Uncultured Candidatus Berkiella sp.
TTCTTTTAGAGCTTGGCGCAAACCCCACCCTGGAAAATGCTCAAGGGGAAAGCGTGCTGGACTATGCAATGAAATATGCCACTGATGAGGTAATAGTTGCCATCACTGAATCCTATGATACCTTCAAATCAGAGGTCCCTTCAGAAACAAATGTAGAATCAACTTCCTATTTAGATATGTTCTACAGCTTATTTGGCAGTAATAACAAAACAAATTCACTGGATATTAAATTAAATGATGTTATTGATATTCAAACTAACCAACCTTTAAATAGCTTGTTAGATGATTCAAATATGGCTCAAACAGTTAGTACACAGCCAACCGTATTGATTGCGCATGATGTGCTATCCCCTACTGTTTTAACCCACCCTGAAATTTTATAAGCTTTAATATCATTAGCTTGGTTAGTTGGCGCTCTTTGTTAGCGAGAACCCTTAGAGCGCCAAATCAATAAACTCGTTAATATTGGGTAATATGCCCTATTTTATACTGAGAAATGACCTACAACCTATCCAAATCCTTTGGAGAGCAAAGCTTAAATGAATGGTAGTGAGTTTCCGATAAGCTGCCCTGTTCGGTTTCCATGCAATTATGTTTTTCCACTTTTCCTTGGATTGGTCAACATTTTTTCACTTTTCTTTGGCCCTTGGGTTCTATCAGGCGGTTTAGGTACGCCAGACGTTCTATACATTGAACCAACTACCTCCACTCGCCTGTCATCCCCCTTGTCCCTTTGGCTTATAACGTCTTGCGGTTCGATTTTAGGTTCCGGTGGATTCAAAAGAAGATTAATTTGAGCCCATTGGGCTTTATCATTCGCCACCGTAGAGGAAGTAATCATTTCTTTAATAATATCCTGAGCGGACTGCGATGTAGCATTCTTATACTCCTGCGAAGCACCATGAGCTAACAGCACACGCACACAATCCAATTGCCCATTTCGTACCGCTAAATGTAAAGCTGCAGGCTTGTTGAGATCAAATTGAAACTGATTATTCTCAGCATACTTCAATAAATATTCAAGTGAATCTGAATGGTTTAATGCGATCTGACGTAGCACTAATTTTTCAAATTCAGCTTGATCTAATATATGATTAGAAAGATTTTTCTCTAAATAGGCTTGCTCGCGTAATGCACCTCCGACAATTTTGAAATCGCGAACTTTTTCGTGAATAATTTCAGGCGTAAGATTTAGTGATTCAATATATTCATAAAAGTTTTCCAGGTCGGATGCATCCTTTTCAAAAGGAACCTTGGTGAGCATTTCAAAAAATCCTACTAATACCGTCAACTCATGCTCAATTGAACGAGTATTACTCAAATGCATAAATGGGTAAGATCGGTTTCTAATTAGATCCAATGCCGTTACGATATCATTTGCTATCATTTGCTCGGTATAACGTTGAGCTGGGTTTTTACCATCATTGATAAGCAATGGTACATCAATACCGTATGCTTCTCTTACAATCAGGGCTTGATTGATAAAATTCAAACGATAACTTAAAGGGGCTTCATCATTGAAATCCTGATCGCCAGGACATGCTAAAGCCCTGATTGCTGTTTTTGAGGCACCTACCATTATCTCATTCCAATTAATAAGCCAATCCTCCTGGCTTTCATTATGGGCGAGTAAGTTTTTCTGTAATTGTTGTAAGCTCAAACCCTCGATAGGATTAGTAAAATTGTCTTTACGGTAAATCCAAAACTTATCATTAGATCCAGCATTCACATTCCAAATATACCGTTCTCCATGTGTGTGCATGTGATTCACATCAGAAAGAATTGTTATTGGGAAATAATTATCTTTGACTATAAAACCTTGAAATAATCTTTGTCTATGTGCCAATAAGGTGTGTGATGTCTTTTTCATAAATGTCGTATTTTTGGGTTGTCCACGTGCTTCAAAAACTTCTCGGGCAATTATTCTGCCTTCTTCAGTCCAATATTCGGATAAAGGTGGATTTACTGTTAAAGGCTCTTGCTTAGTCGGGGGTATAGGCTTAGTTAGTCCTCTTTTATAAGATGTTTTGCCGGAAGTACCCTGAGGTTGTTGGAGTTGAATTTCCGTCCTCATCTCTGGCGATAATTCTTCAACCTTAAAATCACGATTTGTACTTGGATTTTCTAATTGATCAAAGAACCAAGTCACACCTGTTTTGTTAGATTTTGGATCTACAATGGTATTATGGTTGCAGCCCACTGCATGAGCTGAATCAATTAAATTTAAAATTTGAATTTGACCGTGTTCATCAACCATTTGCGATTCAACGGTATGTTCTTTTGGAGGCTTGACCTGTCTGAATTTGAGATAAGGTTTTATAGCCTGGTAGGTTACATTAGTAAACTGAGCAACCACGGATTGATCCGGAACGGTACCGGAAGAAAGTTCAGGTATCGCGTCAATAACGTGAAGTCTTTTAAGCGCATGTAGAACATTATGAGCTACTTCATTATTCGTGAACTCAACCCAGACACCATCTTGTTTTCGCACAATCGCAACACCATCCTCACAAAGTGATTCAATAAGATTGATAGCACTACGACGTAATAGGAGATTATCTGCTTTAAATTCTTTGACTTGTAAGTTCTCAGGTCTTGGGGCATTTTCAATACCTAACAAGGTATATTCTACTTCCTTATCAAAATCTCGATACGCATCTCTTAAATCAGCGTATTGTAGGTATTGGCAAAAGTCAAATCTACTTGGGCTATAATTTTGACCATTTGAATTCAAAAATGCGTTCGCCATATATCTAGAAACAAATGAGGTGAGAAAATCATCTCGGAGTTTGCCAGAAGGATATCTTAATGAAGATAATAATTCTTGATCAAAATTCATTACCTTAGTCCATTCATCAAATGATATTTCATAATCCTTGCCATCTTTTTTAAAAGTCATCTTTTGATCTTTAAAATTACTATAGTTTTTATTAAAATTTGAAATAAGAAATTTTTCAAGGATATTTGTATTGTAGCGAACTTCATTAAGTTTGATAGGATCACTTTCGATATTCGTACATTTATATGAACCTAAAGTATCAAGCATACCGCTAGCCATTATATAGAGATCAAATACTTTATCGCATATTGATTCGGAACCTAAGTTGGCGCCCAATCTATTCCGTGAAGACTCAAACGCATCCGTGTAATCTGTACACATATTTTTCCACGTTGCCGCACCTTCAGCATCCTTTTTAGTGGGATCTCCCTTACCGTAACAACGCATGAGATCAACAGCATGTGCGCTATTCATATAATTAAGATAACAATCAGATTTACCTTTAAGTTCAATAGCATGAGGAGGGAAAAAGGCTTTAAGTTCCTCATCCGTGTACTGTTGAAGTTTATTACAGGGATATTTTTTAATGTATGCTTTCAATTCCTCAAAACTTTCCTCTGAATAGCCTTTAGCTAAAATAGAAAAAATAAAAGGAGGCTCAACTTTAGTTGGATCAGGTAAAGTAGGATAGCCCATCATTTCAACTATAAATGCAGCATGGTATGCTTCTTCCTTAGTTTTAAATACATTGACGTAATAATTATCCCAATTCATATTTACAAATCTAATAAACTCTAAAGCATCAACACATCGGTAGCTTTGATACAAATAGATGCCCGTTTTATTTCCTTTTCCTGTATCCGAAAATCCAGTTTCATCTTCACGGCCCGCGACGCTAAATAACATCATCAATTGAAGATATTCAATTTCTCTGTCTTGAAGCGGTACATATTTATCTTTAAATACCTCATGTAAAATAGGGATATATGCCGCAGCGCGCATAGAGTGTGGCAAGTCATGGTTTTGTCGATGTATAACTTTAAGCACATCTGGATTTCTAAAATGCTCCTTCAATTTACCAATATCAATCTGACCTACTTTTTCCTTTGGGATATTTGCTTTTGCAGCAATTTCATCTAACGTTGGTTTATGATCATCAACGTATAAACTTATTGCTTCTTGTATACCAAAGATGCATGATATGGGAACTTCTGATATAGAACCATTAGACAATAGCGCAAGGCTTCTTTGATTGGCCCAACGACCTGGACCGTTGCCATTATTATAGGGTGTTGATAAAAGCTCACGATGCGCATGTTTCGCTGCTTTCATAAATGCACTTGCATTAACAAATAAAGGCTGAGACTGGGTGCTTAATTTTGTTAGTTCATCTATAGTCGTATCATCGCCATTTTTAATGGCATTTAACACATGGGGACGAATAAGTTCATCAGGTATCTTAGCACCATTTTTCAGATACTTTTGCAATTCAGGTAGTAGGTTATTTTCAATTGAATATTTAATAAAAGGTTCAGATTCAAATAAACGATTGTCATTAGTTAATTCAATGTAGTGAAGCGCAAAGCGAAATGAATTGCTATCAAATGGTTTTTGATTAATTAATGCGAACACATCCGTTAATGGAATCTTCAAATTCATCAATTCAGTTAATAGGTCGATTTTATTCCCCTTTACAATATCCTGCAATAGTCGCTCAAGCGTATAAGGCATTGGCCAGTCTAAATTATTTTTGACATAATAAGTAAAAACAGCTGGAGCATCATGGTCGATTGACTGTGCGATTAGAAAAGCTGCTTGTGATTCATCCGCTATCTCTTTTTTAATCTCGGCATCAGTCATAGTCTTTGAACTTATTTTTTTAATAAGTTTATAACGATACTTGAGATCTTGGGCATAAGGCGCATGACCATCGATATAATCTACAAAGTCTTTACCATTGACGTTATAAGTTTTTTTCATCAAGTAATAAAATGGCTCGATTGTTTCTTGGGGTGATGCTTTAAATGCAATAGGAAAGATATCGGCAGTTGTCAAAAGAAGTGTAGACTTCTTTAATTGCTCAGACAACACCTCTGGTGTAAAATGAAAGTTTCGTGCCTTTAAAGCTTCTATAATTTTATTGCGCTGCTCATGCATCAAGCACAGTTCAAGTAACTGATTTGAATCACCCGGGATCTGAACAAAATCATATTTGAGCAATACCAAAAGTTTATCAATTTCCTTATTAGCAATCACGTTATTGATAAACGTTTTACTCTCAACATCATCATTAATAGCACGCAATGGATTATGTTTAAGAACCAAATCAAGCATTGCTGCACTCATCAATCGTATAGGCTGTAAGGTTATGCTTTGTTTACCACTGGGCAAGCTAAAATCATGAGGTAATGCCTTTAATAAATCAACATCAGATTGCAACATCGCCTCAATAGCGTCCAGATCATCATTCTTTATCGTATCGAGTATCAATTGGCTTGGGACTTTTTCTGAAGCACCTTGAAAATAGGCTTTCATCAACGCTGACTTAACACCCGCTTGCTTGGGCTCATAAAAGTGTAGAAGCAAACTTAGCATTTTAAAATCAACGCCCTCTTTAAACGCTTCGGATAGATCATTTTCAGTTAAGTTATCATTCAATATGTTTTGAATTAGTCTTTTTGCAGCTTCATTCTGATTTTGACCATATAAAGATAAAATGATTTCAGGGCTAGCGTGTTCTATACCCTGCCTCACAACTTCAATTTTTTGATCGTTATTTAAAACTACTCCTAGGTTAATCAAAATATGTACATGGTCTAAATGTGAAAATCTAAGCTTTTGTGTAATTACTCTGTTATCTATTTGAGAAGGATCTGCTGCAAGATCACCAATTCGTTTTAAATCATTGTCTGATAAACTTGATATAATTGCATCGATTGTTTTGGCAGATAGCTTAATTCCCCTTTGCAGGAAATTATCAATATAATCAGTTTTAAACCTAAAAACACTCATCCCTTCTGGCCAATCAATTACTTTAGGGTTGATGTACTTCTGAGTATACATCATGAATATGGTCATATGACTATCTTTGAGGTATGATAAACCTCGAATGGTATCAAGAACACTGAGTTTAGATGATTCTAATGGTAATGATAAATCCATATTCGAATCAATCAAGGCTGAAAAGCAATTTACTGCTCCTGCTTGTATTACGTTTTCTAATACCGTATCGCGATTGACTTGTGTAGACCAGCTATTTTGATTATTTAAGTAATGCCGCAATACAGACGGTATATCGTTTCTTAAAGCTCGCTCAATAAACGCAAGGTGATCACCCTGTTCCAATTGAAAAGCGATAATATCATCAGGGATATTTCCCAAAAGAAACCCTTCCTCAGTCATCAGTTTTTTTCGCTGCTCATCATTTAATCTATCGGATCGAAGTAGTGACTTTAATGCGTCGTGAGGCAAAATGTAGGATGAATCCTTACCTGCATTTTGAGCTATTGCAGTTATTAAATAATCTGGAATAACGCTGCACATTTTGTCGGATTCAATAGCATCATTCGTAATGCTATTAAGACATCTGATAATCAGATTATCAAGTGCTTTACGTTCCTGATCAGACAATTCGTTATAGAGGTTGAATCCAGACTGTAAAATATAAATTAAACTTTTTGGCGTTAAACTAACCCTAGGATTTTCTAATATAAATCGAAGAAATCTCGCGTTAGCGTCACTGGACTTGAGGATTTGTAATACAATTGCTGCTTTCGAATCTAGTAAGTCTAAATCCATTTTGCTACTTGGCTTCAATACCTCTTCAAACAAAATTTGATTCAACGCTTCAGATCTAATTCCAAGATCTCTATATTTTTGGAATGATTCAATGTTAAGCTCACCATGAATAAGAGAATTTTTGAACATCAAATCTATATAATAGTTAAATCTATCTCTGCTATCTTCAATCTTACTACACAAGTTCCGCTTTGCCTTTTCAGAGAGCAAATCATAATTGTTGAGCATAAACTTAAAATCAGTGTATTCATTTATATTTTTAATATCTATCTGTTCATTTTCGAGTATGTGGTTAATATAGGTTATGTCATGTTTTATGTTAAAGCAGTATTGAAGTAGAAATTTGTTTAAATATTCAGATTCAACAGTTTGATAAGCACAAAAGTTTAGATTAACATCAACATGACTATCCATTAAGACTTCAAACATTTCCTTTTTGCAAATATCTGGATTTGCCAAAAGCATGATGGGCGTAATTCCGTCAAATCGCGTGTCTGCTATATATCCCTCATTTTTAAATGGTGACTTAAAATCAACATTATTTTCTATCATGCATTTCAAAAGTACAATATCATTTTTTAATAGCACCATTTTGATAAAGCTGGTTGGTAATTGCTTTGCCCCTAAACGGATATAGGCCATTAATACATCATGATTATCCATTAACCCAGTTCCATCATGCATGATGTAGTGAGTCATAATATCTAATGGTACGTTATTTTTAAATGCTAATTCAATTTTCTGAACGTCTAATGTGTGCGCTTCAACAGCTGTGATAAAATCCTGAGTATGACTGCTGTTGCTTAAATATTTTAATAAATCGACAATAAGAGGGTTAATATCGGGCAGAGCATGTGATTGTTCAAGGCCACCTGTTTTTTCAGATGTTTGTTGACGTGCTTGTAAATTTTTAGTCGCTTTTTGAACATTATTTAACCTCTCAGCGGCGAGTGATGCTAGTAATCTACCATCTAACTTGGCACCCTTTTTAACGAGCGCTTCAATGATTTCATCAGCCCCTTCGAGTCCTTCATCTTTCGCCTTCAGTGCATAGTAAAGGGGTAAATGATCAGGAATATTGACATTTGATTCAGGACGATTGATGATTTTTAAAATTTGTTCCTTATTTTCATTTATACCTTGAATCATTAAGACTGATAAGGCGGTAATTTTGCTGTGCTCATAATCGCTAGGCAAATTGAAAAGTTCATGTTGATCTTTATCATAATATGATTCATGATTAACATATATTTCAAAATTTGATTCTAAGAGCTCTGAAAATCTTTCCCTATTATTAAGCGCAAGCATCAGTGGAGTCAAAACCATTTTATTCTGAACTTTATCATCAGGAATACCCTGAGCACTGGTGAAAATTAAATTACCATATCCACCAACTTCTACAGCTTTATTATTAGGTGTCGCTTTTTCTATAGCGACTTTTGAGAATGCTGGTGTTACCGACCTTCCAGCTATTAAAGCTTCAACTTCACTATCCTGTATGTCCTTTGCGGTGGGCCTCCTTGTAGGTTCATCATCTATCATTCTCTCGATTAAGCCTCCATCAAGACCCAACTGATATTTAAGCATCATACCTAATTGATAGATGTCTGATTTTTCGTCGTATACACTATTTTCGTCATAATTATAATAGGTTCCCCCATCTCTTATATATTCTGGAGGAATAAATTTACTATTAAAACCACCCACTATTTCAGTGTATCCTGGTTGCGCTTTTGCAATTTTTTTGCGCGCTAAGCCAAAATCAATCACGTGGGCTTGTGCGAGCTCACCTTTAGATGTTTCTTCAATTAATATATTTCCGGCGTGCAGGTCCCGATGGGTAATTTCTTTATCATGTAATACCTTTACAGCTTTTATGGCACATAATGCTAATTTGTGCCTTTCTATGAGGGGAACATCAGGATCACTTTGAACTAACTCGTTAAGTCTGGATTGAATGCTTTGGCCTAAATGACGCTGAATGATATGTACTTTTTTTCCTTCTTTTCGCTTAAAACTATCTATATGTTGATTGAGTTCTTTTCCGAGAGCTATTTCTGTATCTATTTCAGAAACAACCTCTTGGCTTGGTTTGCTTCTTATTATTTTATCGACTAAACAATTACCATCCTTATCTTTAAGCATTTTAACTTTTGAAAAGTTCCCTTGATCGAAATATTGACCTTGTTGCACGCAAAATAACCTACCATCAACATGAATAAAGGCATTTTTAAGTCCTGAATCCTTTTTGCTGATTTTAAATGCTGTTGCATCAGGATTTTCTGCAAGATGTCTCTTGGCATATTCTTGGGCTAAATCCCATTCTATTACAGATTCATGTTCAAGTGGATCCATCCCTTGAGCAAGCATTTCGGTTTCTATCATATACTCGGCCTT
Organism: Uncultured Candidatus Berkiella sp.; assembly: GCA_964535225.1. GTDB lineage: Bacteria > Pseudomonadota > Gammaproteobacteria > Berkiellales > Berkiellaceae > Berkiella. The sequence goes on from CAZHSJ010000095.1 coordinate 8,975, forward strand.
TATATCCTATTTCTACTATTATCATTAATTACTAAATTGTAAAAAGCAGTAGGACTAAACCATGTTCTATCCTCTAATGGAAGTAAAATATGCTCAGGGATATCACGTTGCGCCGCTAATTTAACATTGTTGATCTCAACCTCTGCTAACGAATTCAAAAGCAGAATGACATCCAGCTTTTTTTCCTCTACATAATCACCTTGAAAATAAGTTAAAAGCTTTTCTGTAATAACACCAACAGAAAGTGTTAACAATCCGATTCGATCACATAATGCTTTTAAATGTTCATGATCTTTGGGTACGCCATTCGTGATAGCGTTATGTACTTGATCATAGGCTTGACGTAATAATTGTTCTTTTAGATTCAAGGACTTATTTTGATTATCTAGATTTTCAAGAATAAGTACATCTTCATGAAGTAGTTTGGAATCATTATATATTTTATTAATACTGCAGTACTTTTCAAACTCTTTTGCTGAGCGCACACGTTCTTTTTTGCTTATAGATTGAGGTGCGCTTCTTCCCACTTCTCTAAAAAGAAGCATGAGCTGTACGTTAGAAACCGCATCAAAACTCAGAGTTTGATAGTGTGAATCCGTATAGTAAAGGTAGGCCGCCATCGCAGCAGCAATACTTGATGTAAGTATTCCATTTTCAAATCTGGGTATTTTTGTAGACAAGCGGGCTTGCTTAGTGCTGGAATAAGCCGTATAGGGCTTTGAAAGCGAACTAATATAAACATACTGCGCAGCCTCTAGGAATTTCTGTGGGTTAAAATAGGTTAACATATCATCTCTACTACGTTAAATTCGTATACCCATAGGACTGGTGTGAGGCGTGAAAGTTCAACGGTTAAGGGCCCTCTCCTGTAGCATGCAAATACACGGCAAATTACTTTTCAGTTGAATTACATCTATAAGTAAATTTCTAATAGCTTGCGATTTTTCAATCAAAGGCGTCTAATTATATTCATTGGTAGAATGAATATTATGGCAGATAAATTATATGAAAATCAGACTCCCAGCTGTTTCAGGGCATTTTTACCCGAGCAATGGGGATGAGTTACATGCAATGATTTATCAATGTTTTATGCATTCTTTAGGACCTGGAAAGCTACCCCCCAAAGTTGATTCAACAAATAAAGTCTATGGTGTTATCTGCCCTCATGCAGGGTATCAATACTCAGGTCCTGGTGCTTGTCATTCTATTTATCAAATTTCAAAAATGATCCCCGATCTATTTATAATTGTTGGTCCAAACCATAATGGGGTAGGTTCTAAAATAGCGAGTATTATCGATTGTGATTGGGAAACTCCTTTAGGCGTAGCTCAGGTTGATAAAACTGCAGCATCTGAATTGAATAAAAAAATGCCAGAAGTAAGTTATGATTTTATTGCACATAAAAATGAACATAGTATTGAAGTCCAAATACCATTATTACAAGAGACCTTCAAAACAATAAAATTTCTACCTATATTGTTAAACAATCAGAGTAAATCTATCAGCCTATCTCTTGGCAAAGCCATTGGACTGCTAGCGCAAAAAAGAAATACCTTAATAATTGGATCATCTGATTTTACTCATTATGAACCACAATCAATTGCTATGAAAAAAGATAAACTTTTGATTGAAGCTATTCTTACGCTAGATGTTGATTTTTATTACGATGTTCTCA
>CAZHSJ010000096.1:0-10506 GCA_964535225.1 Uncultured Candidatus Berkiella sp.
GCGATTTTTCTTTAACAGACATGGTTGCATGCCAGATCTGAATGGGTGAAATTTCGCCAAAATGTAAATGGGGCGATAAACAGGACGTACTTTCTAGGGCAGGAAAATCTCGTGCGGCTTTGTAATGTGCAATAGATCCTTTCAAGAAAGCTTTAAGCTTATCTTTCGCGGCGTTTTCACCGCATGTCCAGGATTCTTTAATGCCCTGATCCCATTTAATAGTTGGTAAGAGCTTTAATTCTTTGAGCGTAAGACTTTCAATATTATTTAAACAGATTAAGTCTTTAGGCGCGCTTAAGATCTCACGCATTTCCATTTGGTAAAGCGTTTTCCAAAAAGGGGTAAAAACTTTAAAAGGTTGCTTTGATTTATTGGTAATTTCCCAAGGCTCTTTCAACAAGGCGCCATTAAAGGAATGAACAGTGATCCCTTTCTCGTTGAGGATCTTTTTAATTTCTGTATCCCGGGTTATTACATCTGGTTCATAGCAACGATTCCAGTAGAGTGCTTCAATGTTATATTGGTTAATTAATTTATTAATAACATGAAGCGCAGCGCCTGATTGCATCACCAAAGATGCTTGATATTTTTTGTTTAAGTCTTGCGTTAGGGCATCTAAGCTATGATGTAACCACCATTTACTGGCACCACCTGGTTTATACTTGAGTTCATCATCTACAATATAAAGCAAAATAAGGGGTTGTTTGGTTTTAGCTGCATGGTATAGCGCTGGATTATCGTAAATTCTTAAGTCTTGCCTAAACCAAACAAGGATCGGTTTTTCATTTTTCATGATATTTCTTCATTTAAGCTAAGGCCTTGGGCAGAATGATGTAAATCATGGGTCGCAATATGGACATATATCATGGTGGTAGAAATATCAGAATGCCCCATCAGTGTTTTCACCTTTTCAATTGGGCAGCCGGATTTAACGAGATAGGTACCATAAGAATGCCGTAGCCAATGGGCAGAGGCTTTACGTAACTTAGAGGCGCGATGTAATAACTTATGGGCTTCCTCCTTGTTAGCTTGGGCCAAACTTTCGTAATGGGTAGCGCCTAGCTCAAAGGATTCTTTTAAAATTTGATCAATACGGCGTCTTTGCACACTGGTGGTGAGATTTTGGGTTGGGATAAGCGGTGTTTGTTCTTCAAAAGCGGGTAATTGCGTTTCACACCCCAGGGCTTTTCTAAAGGCAATGAGCGCATCAAGATATTCATCAACCACGACAATTTTACGCACTTTTTCGCCTTTTCCAGTTACTTTAAGGTACCATTCTCCCTCAATTAACATGAAATTGCCCATGGTATGGTTGGTTAATTCGGCTAATCGCAGGCCAGTATAAAATAAAGTGAGAATGATATATTTTGCGCGAATAATCAGAAAGGGATCGCCTTGTTTAGTTACGAGTTGGTAATTTAATGCCTCTAACACCGTATTAATTTCTGTTCTTTCAAGCCAGCGCTCCATGGATTGGGGTTGTGAGCGTTTTTTACGTCTTTTCGCAACGGATAAAGGATTACCCTTAAGATATTGCGTTTGTACCAGATAATTGAAGAAGCTATCTAAAATGCTCATGGTTTTTTTAATAGACACAGTAGAGAGCCCTGCCGCAAAAGGACGCCATAGGGGGTTAAGCGAACCATCTTTTTGGCATTTAGGACGCTTATTGCCGCACCAAACATCATGTGGCGTTGGTTTTGCTAAAAAGCGTTGGTAAGCAATGAGATCATCAAAAGTAAGCGCGGAGATAGTGGTTTTTTGAATATGGGCACACCACAGCACGAGGCGCTCTAATTCTTTAAGATAGGTTTGATAGGTGAGGGATTGCCCTTGGTAACCTACCAAAAAAGATTGTAACGCTTGCGCATCGTTGGTGGCTTTAAGCATATTGGGACCGTCATTTTGATTGTATCCAGGTGTCAAACTTAAAGCTTGGCTGAGCAGACGAAAATCTGTAGAGCTATTACTAAGAAAGAGTGGCTTTATAATTTCATTTGCCATATTTATACCATTATCAAAAATCCATTCGGGATTATTGCCATTCTATCTATTTACAAGTCACCTTCATAACGCGTTATACTCTAACTAGCTCAACATCATAAAATGCAGCACAAGGATAGGCCGCATGTTTAGAATGGAAGTCGTTTTGGCGTTTTTATTAATGTTTTTTTCTTCTTATTTATTTGCCCAACAAGAAGGTGAGAACCCGCTTGCTGTTGCTCTAACAGTTAAGGATGACATTGTTGAAGCTATTAATAAAAAAAATATAGATAAAGTCACTTCTTTTTTATCCGATGATGTTTACATCGTACTAGAAAATGCACAAGTATTTCATTCAAAATCTGACTTTAAAGATTTTCTTTCATCTACACCAATATTAGAGAAGTATAAAGTTAAAAAATACACGATTGAAAATGTTGCTGTCGATAAAGAATTTCAAATGACGAACTCCAAATCATTTTTGGCAACAGGCACAGCTGATTTTGATTACGCTTTAGTGCGGGGGAGAGTGCTGCGGGTTCCGGTGCGGTGGATGGCCAATTTTGAGCAGGATGAAGAAGGTAAGTGGCTGTTATCAAGTTATCAAGCTACTGTCAATGTGCTGGATAATCCACTTATTGATCAAATGCGACGTGATTTTTACATGATTTGTTTTATTGCGCTGATAATGGGCTATATCATTGGGATTGCATGGGTAAAATGGATAAAAAAAGCACACTAAAAGGTTCTTTTTAAACATGAAACTATATTTAATGAGACACGGTGAAGCCTATTCTAACGAAGAGCGCTTCGAACGCCCTTTAAATCCGCGTGGAAAAAATGAAGTGCTTCAAATGGCCATTTATTTAAAAAATGAAGCCAGTAACGTGAGCCGTGTATTACACAGTGATAAGCTACGTGCGATCGAAACCGCGCAAATTGTCGCTAATGAATTAGGCTTAATAGGAAAATTACAGTTATTGCCCACCTTAGATCCAGATGAAGATGTCTATAAATTAGTAGGCGATTTACATGAATTTTCAGAAGATATTATTATGGTGGGGCATTTGCCCAATCTTGCCTTGCTTGCCAGCTTTATTTTAACTGGCAACATTACTTCACCCAATATATCATTTTTAACAGCAACCGTTGCCTGTTTTGAGAAAACAGATCAGTGGAACCTCAAATGGACGCTCGATCCTTCTTCACTGCGCAAGCGATAAACTTCAAATAAAAAAACTGGCATAGTTTCCTATGCCAGCAAAATTGAGGTGAAAGTGTGTTTACTTAAAACGAGGTGTATTTACGATTTTTGGATTTATCTGCTTGCGCTGTGATAGTTTTGTTAGATTTGCGACCATATTCGCCTTTTTTGCGGCTATGACCATATCCCGTCTTTTTATCAAGGTTTCGCTTACTGGAAGCTTCAGGGGCAGCGGTTTTCTTTACCTCTTGGGCTGGTTTTTCTGCCTCAGCCGTTGTGGCTTTATCAAAACCATGATCTTCTGCATCTGCTGTTGTGGTTTTGCTGCCACGATTTTTAAGGGCAATAAATAAATTATCGTAATGGTTTTGTGGGCTCCATACAAACCAACCATCGGCATTTGCATCTTCAACTGCTTTTAATTGGGAATTGATATAAGAGGTTTTTTTAGCGTTTGACCATTTATAATGATAATTCGATGCTTCGATGTAAGGCGTTAACTTAAAGGGCATTTTATCAAATTTGCTCTTAAGAGAAGTTAAGGACTTATATACTGTGTTATAAGGCTCAGCAGAATGCTTTTGGTAAGGGTGGTAGTGAGAGGGATATACCATGGGGCACATTGCATCGACAGTATCTGCAAATAAAACCACATTTTGCCCAATACGAGGCGACTCTTTAAAGCTCACTTCACCAAAAATGTCAATTTGTAATGGGATCCCTTTTGCAGCCACTTTCTCTTTAAAGTATTCGATTACTTTCTTAACATCTTTTGCATTTTGTTCAGAAGGGGGTTGCTTGGTATTGTAGCGAATGTAATCTAATTGGATTTCATCCGCACCATAATCAATGGCGTTTTGTACTAATTTATACTTCTTTTCCCAATGTGCAGTAGATTTTACTTCTTTAGGAGAGCCGCCATCGGTGAAAACCACAATACGGGCGACATATCTTAATCCATTACTTTTAATAAGATTAATATTCTTTTGGTAGTTTTTGGTTGTTTGGGCTAGATCGACCACAAACGTATTAATACCTGTAGCTTTTGATTGCTCGATGAGGTAATTTAATCGTTTAGTGTCTTCCAAGGTAGCCTGGTTAATATAAATCCCTTTAACAGTAGGCGCTCCATAGCTAAAACCAGAAAATACCAAAAGCATTGCCGCAGAAAAGGTGTTTATAACTGATTTTTTAAGCATAGTGTCGTTACCTAAAATTAATTTAACTATCTACCGTCAAATATTCGACACTTCACGCAAAAAGGTTGAGTCCTGTTAATACACAACAAAAGCTGTGCAGTGTAGCCACAACAATGATCTTGCTTAAAAATAACATATTGATTTTAATAGAAAAGATTCGCCAGTACTTACTGCTAATGATCTATTTTGATATGATATTCATAGGTTTTGATAAAAGGTTTATCACAATGCCAGTTAAAAAAATAATCACAAAAGGAAGAGTTAACGTCAAAATATATACAGAAGATATAGATTTGGCGGCGTACAATCAGCTTGTTAATATCTCAACCCTTCCTTTTATACATTCACACATTGCCGCCATGCCTGATGTGCATTGTGGAATCGGTGCTACGGTAGGTGCTGTTATCCCCACAAAGGGTGCCATTATACCTTCTGCGGTTGGCGTTGATATCGGTTGCGGTATGAGTGCCGTTAAATTATCAATAAAAGCCCACCACTTGCCTGACAATTTAAAATATCTTCGATTAAATATAGAAGAAAAGGTTCCTGTTGGTTTTGAGGCGCATGATAAAAACCATATTCGCCTCGCTGCCTGTGAGCCATTTATTAAGCGCTTTGATGCCATATTGGAACGCCATCCTGGCATTAAGAAGCGGATGCAAAATGCCAACTTAAAATGGATGACGCAGATGGGATCATTAGGCGGGGGGAATCATTTCATTGAGATCTGTCTTGATCAAAATAAAGACGTGTGGGTTATGCTACATTCGGGAAGCCGGGGGATAGGTAATGCGATTGGCACTTACTTTATAGCGTTAGCTAAAAAGGATATGGGGGTACACTTAAAGAACCTGCCCGATAAAGATTTAGCCTATTTACAAGAAGGTACCAAGCATTTTGAGGATTATCTGGAAGCAGTTTCTTGTGCTCAAGATTATGCCTTTGCTAATAGAAAAGAAATGATGCGGATTATTTTAGAGGTGTTAAAAAAGGAGTTACCTCCCTTTGATATTCTTGATGAGGCCATTAATTGTCATCACAATTATGTGGTTAAAGAAAAGCATTATGGCGAACAGGTCTATCTTACCCGTAAAGGTGCTATTAAAGCGGGAAAAGGGGATTTAGGTATTATTCCGGGCAGCATGGGTGCTCGATCTTTTATTGTTAGGGGAAAGGGGGTAGAAACCTCCTTTCATTCCTGTTCTCATGGGGCAGGTAGAAAACTAAGCCGAACGGCTGCTAAGAACAAGTTCTCTGTGCATGATTTAAAAGAGCAAACTAAGGGGGTAGAGTGCCGTAAAGATAAACATGTGCTAGATGAAATTCCCAGTGCTTATAAAGATATTGATGAAGTCATGCAAAATCAAAGTGATTTAGTAGAAGTGCTATATACATTAAATCAGGTTGTATGTATAAAAGGATGATTTTTTCTTGGTATTCTGCTATTTAAGTAATAATACTTGAATATAAGTGGAAATATAGCATGCGGATAAAATCCAGCGTTTTCGAAGAAAGCACCGAGATCCCAACAAAATATACTTGTGAAGGCGAGAACTGTTCACCACCATTGAGTTGGGAAGATGTCCCAGAAACAACGAAAAGTTTAGTGCTCATCGTAGATGATCCCGATGCGCCTGATCCTAAAGATCCAAAAATGACTTGGGATCATTGGTTGCTCTACAACATTGATCCAAAAAGCAAAGGTCTGAAGGAAAATGTTGGTTTGCATGAGTTGCCTAAGGACACGTTGCGTGGAACAACCAGTTGGAAAAATCAACAATATGGCGGCCCTTGCCCCCCCATTGGACGGCATCGTTATTTTCATAAATTATATGCGCTTAATGTGGTGCTGCCTGACTTGAACAAACCGACTTCTGATCAATTGCGCCAGGCAATGGCAGGACATGTGATTGATGAGGCGGTGTTGATTGGGACGTATCAGAAGAAAAAGTAATTTTTTCTGTAACTGTTCAACACATTTCAGGGAGCGACCCTCTTTGGTCAATTTTGCGTTAAAAATGATTCTAAATCAATTTCCTTATATTTTAAAATTCTTCAAATAATCATACCGTTACCTTAGTGCGATTGCCATCGGGCTTACCCCGGCGGCCAATGAAACATTCTCCCACTTAAAAGATGAATATGTAAGTGATATACCGTTTGGCCCGCTTGTGCGCCGTTGTTAATGACCAGGCGGAAATTATCTTTAATACCCAGTTTTGTCGTTATTTCAGGTATTTTAATCATCATATGCCCTAAAAGATCTTTATCTTCCTCTTCAATTTCTACTAATTTAGGTATCACTTTTTTTGAAACCAATAAAACATGCACGGGGGCTTGCGGGTTAACATCGTGAAAAGCAATGCACCAATTATCTTCATAGACGATATCAGCTTGAAGTTCTCTATCAATAATCTTTTCAAAAATGGTTTTCATTAGAGGATCCTATTTTACTAACTATAGTCAGTGCGCCGTGTTTTAATACAGTTCTCATGTTGTCAGGGCTGCATTATAGTTATCAGTTTTTAATAGCCAGCTCAAGGTGAAATGATGAGTATGCAAGGGACAGGTACCGGTGCAAGTAAAACTAAGTCTACTGGAGGTCGGCATCTTCCGACAACAAGAAAGCATCCCGCCGCTGATCCTGTTGATACGCTTTCTAGCCAAATGGCAGGTGTTTCATTAGGTGAGCAACTTTCAGATAGTAAAGTGCATGAAACTTTAGTTGATATTGAAAAAATGGTGGAGGAGGAAGATAAAGCTGCAGGAGAATTACGCAGGCAAGGGGAACAAGCGGGTAGAATACATAATAACCTTGAAAACACTAAAACTAAGCTAGAAGAAGCGCAAGACGATATTAAAGCATCGACGTGTTGTTGTTTTTGTTGCGTTGGATGGTGTAAATGTCGCAAAAAAAATCAACCTCGGCACGATGTAGAATTTGGAGAAAGCCATCCACCTCCCGTCGTGTTTAATCCTGGCAACCCCACAACGAAAAGAGAGGAACTTGCAGAAGCTAAAGCTGCTGCGGCACATCTTAAAGAAACATTAGAAAATGAAAATAAGATGTTGGATGATACGAATGCTGAACTAAGAGATACCCTGGCTTTAAGTGATCAAGTAAAAACGGTTGCTGCGCAAACCGATGCACAAGCAAAACATGCTATGGGAAAAGATCCCAAGGAAATTAATAAATCAGCTAAAAAAAAGTAAATCACATCGCGACCATGTAGAAAATGGTCGCGACAGTCCCCTAAAAGAGGGGGTACTTTTAGTAGTCGTATCTATTTCTGTCGTAGATATAACCACCTACAGCGCCAACACCGGCCCCAATCAGCGCGCCAGAGCCTGCATTACCTGATATTGAACCAATAGCGGCGCCTCCGATAGCACCAATGGCGGCGCCACCTAATACGTTTTGTTCAGTATGCGACATACCATCGCAACCAACTAAGCCTAACATCGCAACAATAGGGATGATTTTAATTATAGACTTCATTTAATGGTACTCCTCTATAAAAACCAATATAAATCATAGTCAAATAAAGACTGTAAATATCAACAATTCTGTGGTGCCAGGAGAGTTCATTTTCTGCCATTAAGGAGTAGCTACATTAAATTTTTTATTTAATTGGACTATATCTTCTTGTTAGGTTTGAAAACTTTATATCTAGGAGTTTTGTATGAAGATGCTTATTAATAATATGATTAAGGTTTTTTCTGGTGTATTGCTGTGTTTAATCTTGACGAGCACCGTTAATGCTAATGATTTTAAATTAGTCAAGAATAAAAATGTAAACTGGGAAATCTTAGTAGATACATCTCAGGATATTACGTTTTTTGCAAATACCGGAAATGGTATTGATACAAATTTGTTTGCTCCTTTTGTTCCTGGATCAACTTATTGGGTAAAAGGAAATTTATACCCTGCTGGTTCAGTTAATCCGAACACTTTTGCAGTTGATCCCAGTAAGAAGATTGGTGAATGGTTTTGTACTGGCACAAGAGTAAGGAATATATTTGCCTTGCAACTGCCAGCAGATAAAGGGTTAGTCTATGAAGAGGCCAACTTTACTTTTCGTCTAAACAACGGAGAAGCAGTTTACACTAAAACTATCGCTTTATTTGGAGAAGATAGTAATTTGAATGTTATATATAGCAATATAAAAGGGATAAAGGCAGGTGATGTATTAACAAACCCAAATAGTTCGGTCAAATTTTCACCGCCAAATTACATATTAGTTACTGGTTTTAAAATCAAATAGACGAGAGAGCATGCATTACGCTAAAGCGTAATGCATGCAAAATAAGCTTGATGCTATTTATTAAAGCGCACAGTAGTGCGATGAACATTCGTAGCATGACCAGGGACTGCTCGTGCTGCAGAATGCGTTGTCCCGCCAGCGCCTGTTGCTGCAAAAGAAGTTGCAGTTGCTCGGCCAGGTGTTCTATACACGGTTGTGTTACCACCCACTGAGCTACTTGGAAACCAAGAACGCCCAAAACCGCTTACACCGCCAAACCAAGACGAAGTGGGCGCCGCTGGTGATACGGTATGAGTGAAATGTCCTCTGGGTAATACTCTGGTTCTAGGCAACCAGGGGCCACCCCACCAAGCGGACGTGAAAACAGCAGGGCGTCTTGCATGAATAACAGCGATACCATGACGTGCGGGCGGCGTTGCTGCGATAGCCGCAGTAACAGTGCCAGTGATCAAACCATAAACAAGAGCAGCAGCTAAAGGGGCACCCAAAAGGGTAGAAACACCAAATCCAACTGCTGTACCAATTCCAAATGCGGCTCTGATACTCATTATATACTTCCTCTATTCAAAAATTAGTAAACGTAAATTACTTCATCGTACCCGTAGTAGTCATAATCATCATAAATGACGACGGTTGATGAATAGTAAGGGTAGGGATCATAGTAGAAAAACGGATCGTAGTAGGTGTAGCTAGGGTAGCCATAGTATGGGTAAGGATTATTCGCAGCAGCGATAACGACGCCTGCGGTAATGAGTCCGCCAATTACTAAGGCTGCTACAGCGGCATCGCCATTACCACCTGCTACATGATTGACTTCTTGAAGAGCTAATGCACGCATTTTATATCCCCCTAATGGTTTGTTTTTTGTGCGAAGTGAAAAGTACCAACCACGGCTTTTTGGTGCAATGATTAGTCGATAAAAGGTAAATGCAAATTGATAAATGGTATAGATGAAGGTTTTAACTGCTATTTTAAGAACTAAGTTAAATAACTCTTATTTGCTTAGTTTAATACTTATGATTGTGGGCAATCTATCATTTATGCAGGGGGTTGTCATCTGGTACCGTCTAAGGCCATTTTCCCCAAAAGGCGCCGAAAAGAATTATCCTATTCCTGCTATAGGGCTTTGCACAAGATTTTGAAAATAAGATCCTATTGCTCAAAATGTACCTACTTTAAAATGCGGTGATATACACGAAAATGCGACACACTTTTCAGACAATTTGGTTTTTAAACCTTCTCACTGGCAAAGACAAAATAGTGCCAATCTGGCATAATATCTCCATCATATGTAAAGCATATTATGTTTAAAGCTAATCCATACCTGCTTTTTACTTTGTAGGTTAAAAAAACCTATAAAATACGACAAAAAACAAAGTTTAATATTCAGATAAACGTTTTAAAAATCAAACGACGGATTTGTTTGTCTTAAGAATAGGTGGTGATATGTTACTGACTTCTAACACAAATGAAATTCAAAACACGCTAATAAGCACGCCTAAGAACCATTTACATCGATTATGGATGATTTGTTTTCCGCTCATGTTAACGGCCTTATCAGGCTCTTTAATGAACTTTTTAGACAGAGTTATTTTAGCAAAATATAGCACTGATGCCATGATTGCAGCTAGCACAGCGGGCAATATTGCTTATATCTTTCAATTTGGCGCTATGTCTGTAGCGATGATAGCAGAGGTTTTTGTAGGGCAATATAATGGCGCTAAGCAATACAACCATATTGCAAAACCGGTTTGGCAAATGATCTGGTTTTCACTTATTTGTGCTCTGATGATGATTTTGATTGGTCTATTTGGACAACACTACTTTATCCCAGCACAATTAGGTCAAGATGGCT
>CAZHSJ010000097.1:0-10503 GCA_964535225.1 Uncultured Candidatus Berkiella sp.
GGCCACGATATTTACCAAAATCATCACGATAATTCGATATAAGATCATGATGAATTTTGCTTACTTTAACGAGTGACTGCTCTGTTGCCCAGCTAGACACTGCGGCAGGCAACCCGCCGATAATCAGATATTCTTTATATAGCGTCATCAATTGTTCATGAATGGATTCTGGCACGGGTTCGACTATTGAGTAACTTTGCATATACTCTAATAATCCTGATTTTTGTTTTGCAACAAGAAATTCTTCAAAGGATAATGGCTCGAGATATAAATATCCAATTCTTCCGACTGGCATGCTGAATGTATGTGTGTCGAGTGCAAAATCCAGTAACGACCCAGTGGCGACAACGGCTAATTCAGGCATTTTCTCAGCGAACCATCGAAGCTTTGCTAATAATTCTGGTGCAGCTTGAATTTCATCAAGGAACAGGAGACTATTTCGTGGATGAATAGTGATATTTCTAGATGCGCCAATTTCTTGCAACGTAATGTGAGGATCGTTAGTTCTAAACAAGCTTGCATCTTGTTTGTTATCTTCAAAATTTAATTCAATCAACTCGAGCTTGGCCCATCTGGCAAGTTGCCGTACTAACCATGTTTTTCCAACCTGCCGTGCACCCCTGATTACCAAAGGTTTACGATCGGCAGTTTGCAGCCACGTCTTTAAATCTTGTAGCCGAGCCCTTTCCATTTCCTACACCCTTTCATATTTAATCATCAGATACTCAATACCAATTGTAATGAAAGCGGGGCCACAAGTAAACAAAACAACCCCTTATAAAGGAACATATCTTCCTTAACAACCCCTTGAATTGTATATTGAAATCTTTATCGAGATCTGTGAAGCGGTCAGACTGTGTATATGCATAGGATTTTACTAACAAGAATCTATACCAATTTGTCTTTCTTAGCTTCCGTGCTTAAGTTTTCAATCAAAGCGCCAAATCCTATTAATCTTGATGTCATCAGTGAGAGCGATTTAGCACTTAATCATAAACGTAAAAGCCGCAGCGGTGCTCGGGAAATAAACTTGCCAAAGATTATGTAAACCCATTTTGTCGCCACGCCTCATACACCATCACCGCAGCGGTATTGGACAAATTTAAACTGCGCTTGCTGGTGTGTTGCGGCAGTTTTAAAATATTTTCAGGGGGAAATAATTGTAAAACCTCATGTGGCAACCCTCTGGTTTCAGGGCCAAAAAGAAAAGCGTCATTGGCCTTAAAAGAAGGCGTTGTGTAAAGGGTGCTTCCCTTTGCGCTTAGTGCAAAAATGCGCGCTTTACCCAATAAAGCAAAACAGTGCTCTAGATCAGGATGAATGGTCACATTTGTGAGATCATGATAATCCAAGCCCGCACGTTTAAGCTGTTTATCTTCAAAAGCAAATCCCAAGGGTTCAATTAAATGCAACTGGCAGTGCGTATTGGCGCACAATCGAATAATATTGCCGGTATTGGGTGGGATCTCAGGTTGATATAAAATGACGTGAAACATAACAATAAATAATGCGTTTAAAAACGCTATTGTGTCATATTTTTAAGTTTGAAAAAAGCTGAGAAAGGGTTGCTGGGTGAAAACACCCAGCAGCACACTTAATTAACGATATTTCCAATAGGTTGTGGTAAACCATTGGCTTTATTTTGCACTCTTTCCACATTTTTCCATTGCACCTGATACTTTGCACCATTAGCGGTCTTATGAAGGAGATCGCCGGTGCTGGAGTAATCAGAATAATAAGAAGATTTTGAAAGAGGCACATGGGCTTCTAGGAACAATTGATTATCCATACGACCAATTTTGGTAGGTTGATGGATTAAAGTAACCGGCGTTCCTACTTGCACCATTTTAAAAAGCTGTGCCACATCTTCATTGAGCATGCGGATACAGCCATGGCTGCTTCTCACGCCCACCCCTTTAGGATAGGGGCTGCCGTGAATCACAATATTTTTAAGGCCAGTGTTCATCGCATAATCACCCAGAGGGTTGTTGGGTCCAGGTGGCCATACTTTCTCGATAGGATCACCATGGGCTTGATGATTTTCTAAAATAGAATCTGGCACAACCCAGGTAGGACGTTCACGTTTACGAGTGACCGCCGTTGTACCAAGCGGTGTATTCCAACCTTCTTGGCCAACCCCGACAGGAAAGGTAGAAACATGTACACCATCTGTATGGTAATAATAAAGTCTCATTTCAGCGAGGTTAATCACGATCCCTTTGCGTTGGGTATCTGGCAATATAAAGCGAGATGGGACGGTGATGCGGGTACCAGGGCGTGGATTGGAATAATCAACACCAGGGTTAGCCTCCATCATTTCATATCCGCCCATGTCATAACGACGTCCCAAGGTAGAGAGGGAATCGCCATAGCCCACGGTAGCATACTGAACGTTACCGATAATATTTCCATTGTGAGGGATCACAAAGGTTAAGGCATTAGCTTGCTGTGAACAAAAGGCGCCAATCCCTAGCATGGTGACGACAAAATACGTCCTGATTGTCGTTTTAGTCTTATTCGTCATGGCACACCTATTGGTAATGATCCTTTTAGGATTCGAACAATATCCTTATCGGCCCGTCCCCACAATTCTAAAGGCAACTTGTATAAGTTTGTTACGCTACTACAATTCATGTTATGGGAAGGTAGAAGATTAGACGTGCTTGATAGTGTTGTAAAGCAGCATCTCTGAATTAGCATTCAGTAAGGGCCTTTATGCGTGATTTTTTTTCTCAAAATGGCGCCAAGGCAGAGAATACTGGTCAAATAGGGATTAGTTTCTCTTCTCAACGGCTAACGTTGGCCTACATAAGCGATGGGGAACATGGCAAAACGCTAACGCACCTTTGTTGTTGTGAGGGGAGTGTTGATGAGCAACAGGCTAATCTTAAGGAACAAGTTACGACGTTAGCCCTACAGGGCATGCATGCTAACCTCATTTTACCGCAGAAGGATTATCAAATATTTCTAGTGGAGCAACCCCAGGTTCTCGAAAGTGAAAAAGCTAACGCCTTACGTTGGTTAATTGCCGAGTATATTGATTTTCCGGTTGAAGAAGCTGTCGTTGACTATATTGAGCTTCCTCAAAAACTACATTCTGAAAATCCTAGCATGTTATATGTTGTGGTTACTAAAAAAAGTAAAATAGACGAAACCTATTCTTTAATAAATGCAGCCGGCCTAAAGGTTAAAAGCATAGACATTTGCCAAAGTGCATTGCGCTTTATTGCCATGAATTTAGAAAACCCAGAGGAAGGGCAAGCGCTTTTGCATCTTGAGGAAGATAAAAGCCATCTCATCATTTTCAAGAATAAAACACTTTATATGATGCGCGATCTTGATCTTGGGTTAAATGCGCTTAATTCATCTCAATCTATTTATCAAGATTTTTCAATCGAGGTCCAACGTTCATTTGATTACTGTGCCAGCAAGTTACAAAATGCCAATATCTCAAGATTAGTGATAACACCATTAGAAAAAAGGCAACCAGATTTTCTTTCAAATTTAAGTAATATTTTAGGGCTGCCTGTCAGAGAAATGAGTTTCGATGAATTAATAAGCATTAGAGGAAATTTTTCAGCAATTAATGATGAGGAAAGTGTTTTCGCCATTGGGGCTGCGCTTAATCAAGATAACCTATGATGTCACTAAAACAAAATATCAATTTTTATCAACAGGAAGTAGAGTATGTCCCTTTTTTTTCCGCAACCAGACTTTTTCAAATATGGTTTGGGTTGTTTGTCATCTTTGCATTAATTGGGGCTGAAGCAAAATGGTCGCAGTATTCCACCAACAAAAGCATTGAATACTTAAAAATAGAACGTGACAAAGTAAACGTACAATTACAATCATTGAGCACGGAATTTAAAGCAAAAAATAATCCCCAGAAAATTCAAGAAGACATAAATCATCTGAAAGAAAAAATCGCTAAAACACAAAATGCTATCTCACAGTTAAAAGTACAAGAGGAGGGTCAGTTTTATCAACTCTCTACGTATCTTGAAGGTTTTGCAATATCCCATATTAAAGGAATGTATGTTTCACATTTTTATATGCAAAATGAAGGGAAGAAAATGTCCTTTAATGGTAATGCACTTTCTGCGCAATTAGTGCCTCAAATGGTTCAAGCATGGGAAAAAAGAACGGTGATGAAAGGGCGTAGATTCCAAAAACTTAATATACAACGGATAAAAGATGATCCCCAATGGGTAAAGTTTAATTTACAGGCCGAATAATGAACATCCTTTTACAAAAATATTGGAACAAAACCAAAAGCCAGATCAATTCTCGCACACAAAGAGAAAGGGGGTTGTTGCTTGTTACCGGCGTGGTGGTAATTTGGGTAGTCATGTTCAATGGATTTATAGCACCCTCTCATTCTGCCATTGAAGATAGTAGTGAAGAAAGACAGAATCTCGAGCAGGAATTTCAAGCTTCAAAACACGAATTTATGTTATTAAAAGAAAAGATGAATAAACAAAGTTATGCGCCTGCTAATACGGAGATTACCCAACTTCAAGCACAATTAAAAAAAGAAAATGATGCCTTAAATCAATATCGTACGAAATTGATAAAACCCGAAGTCGTTCCTGCGTTGTTAGACAAGCTCCTTGCTGATTTTTCTGGGTTAACGCTACAAAATATTGAAACCTTGCCGCCAAAAGAACTTTCCCGGATTCATAATGACGACAAAGAAAACGGCTTGTTGTACCGCCATGAAATTAAAATGACATTTACAGGCGAATATCAGGATTTGCTGGCGTATGTCAAAAAAATTGAAAAGCTAAATTATCCGTTATGGTGGGGTGATATAGAATATAAAATAACAAATTTTCCTCAAGCGAAAATAGTGCTCACCCTATACACCCTAAGTGAACATAAAAACTGGATAGGTGTGTAATGATTAAAAAGTTAAAGTTGGGTGATTTACTACTAGAAAATAAAATAATTACGCAACTTCAGCTAGAAAAAGCGCTTGGGTTACAAAAAAAGTCGGGGAAAAAACTTGGGGATGTGCTTATTGACCAAGGTTTGATTGATGAAACAAGTTTACTGCTCTTTTTGTCTAAACAATTAAATTTGCCCTTTTTAGAATTACCCTATTATAAAATAAAACCGGAAGTGATTAGAGAGCTTCCCGAAAACATTGCTAGGCGATATCGTGCTATTCCAGTTGATAGAATTAAGGGCGGTTTTCTTGTTGCTGTGGCAGATCCAACCGATGTTGTTGCCTTTGATGAAGTTTCCAAAAAACTAAAAAAACAAATTAGAATTGTTGTTGTTCGTGAAAAAGATTTGAATCGCGTTATCAATGAGGTGTACCGCAAAACAGATGAAATTGCATCTTTAGCAGGTGAGTTAGAGCAAGAGATAGGCGTCGTCTCCTACAAAAATGAAATGGACGACGATATGGGCGATGCCCCAATTAAAAAATTACTCGATTCCATTTTTGAAGATGCCATTCAAGTCAACGCTTCTGATATTCATATTGAACCAGCTGAAAATGGGATGCGTATTCGACAACGTATCGATGGTGTTTTGCAAGAGCAGATGATGAAGGGAAAAACGATTATATCTGCTATGGTATTACGCCTTAAATTAATGGCTAAATTAAATATTTCAGAAAGAAGGCTGCCGCAAGATGGTAGATTTTCAATTCGTTTAAAGGAGAGAAAAATTGATGTTCGTATTTCCACCATGCCGGTTGAAAACGGCGAGGCGGTGGTGATGCGTTTACTTGATCAAACCCAGGGTGTTTTACGGATTGATGATTTAGGTATGAGCGCCAGCATTTTAGAGAAATTTCGGTATCATTTATCAAGAACGCATGGCATGATTTTAGTTACAGGCCCAACAGGGAGTGGGAAATCAACAACTTTATATGCCGGCCTTATGGCTGTAAACACAGCAGATAAAAAAATAATAACTGTTGAAGATCCTGTGGAGTATTCTTTTGATCGCATTAACCAAGTACAAGTACAACCAAAAATAGGTTTAAATTTTTCGACAATTTTGCGCTCTGCATTAAGGCATGATCCGGATATTGTTATGGTTGGCGAAATCCGCGATGAAGAAACAGCGCAAATAGCGCTGCGTGCTGCAATGACCGGTCACTTAGTATTGTCCACGTTACACACCAACGATGCATTAAGTGGCCCTGCGCGATTAATTAACATGGGTGTTGAGCCTTATCTTGCTGCCAGTGCCATTAGATTGGTGCTTGCCCAACGTCTGGCAAAACGCGTTTGTCAGAGTTGCCGCGAAAGCTGTAAACCAACCGAAAGAGAATTACAATGGCTTAAGATGATTATTCCCGAGCTTAAAGAAGTACCAGAATTTAAGCGGGGAAAAGGCTGTTCACAATGTGGCATGCGTGGATATAAGGGAAGAATTGGCGTGTATGAATTAATTGAAATAACGGAAGATCTCAGTGACGCCCTACGCGAAGGGGATTTAAAAACATTTACTATCATGACAAGAAAAAAGCCCAATTTCAAAACACTTACACATTGCGCATTAGAGTATGCGATGCAGGGCATCATTAGCTTAGATGAAGTGCTTCGTCTTTCTGTCGAATTAGCTGAGCATTAACTGGTGAAAAATGTTTAGTTACCATTATAAAGGTCGAGATAAACAAGGACAATTAGTGGAAGGCTTTATTGAAGCGCAGTCCCCTAATAATGTTGTGCTGAAATTAGCCAGTGTTGATGTTGTGCCTATTTCGATTAATAGAATTTCAAATCAACTCACCGTAGAAGCTATTTTAATAAAATATTGTGGTTATGGGCGCCCTCAACTGGATGATTTAATTTTATTCTCACAGCAAATGTATACCATGCTAAAATCTGGGGTATCTTTAATGCGATCCTTGAGAGTAGCATGTGAAACAACAAGGCACAAAGGCTTAAGAAATGCATTAATCGATGTTGTCATTAGCTTAGAATCGGGTTTGCGGTTTTCTAAAGCACTTGAAAAACATACGGTAATATTTTCACCATTACTGATTGCGATGATTGATGTTGGTGAAAATACCGGCCAATTAGAGGCTGCATTTTTACAAATTAAATTATACCTTGAGTCGGAACTACAGACGCGCCGACGAATTAAAACTGCTTTACGCTACCCAATGATGGTTTTGCTAGTTATAATTTTCGCCATAATTATCATTAACGTCGTGGTAATTCCTTCATTTCGTAGCTTCTTTGCTGCCTTTGGATCTAAGTTACCGCTCCCAACACAAATTTTAATTGGTATATCTGATTTTGTTCTTAAATATGGATGGTTAATTAGCATTTTTCTCATTGGTTCAGTCGTTGGGATTTTGGTTTATTTGCAATCAAAACAGGGGAGATGGTGGTGGTCGTACATTAAGCTTAAAATCCCCTTTGTTGGCAGCATTATTAAAAGATCTATTTATGCTAGATTTTGTCGATCATTTTCCATGACTATCAAGGCAAACGTACCTTTACTGGAAGGATTTAAAATTGTTTCTAATGTTGTTGACAATGTTTATTTGTCTCAAAAAATACTGCTCATGCGACATTATGTTGAAAGAGGGGAGGCGCTATATTTGGCTGCCAAACATACAGATCTATTTTCACCTTTAGTGCTGCAAATGTTAATTGTAGGAGAAGAAACGGGCGAAGTAGATAATATGTTGCTCGAGGTGGCACAATTCTATGAAAAAGATGTTGACTATGATCTCAAAAGACTAGGCCATGCGATTGAGCCCATCCTTATTATCATCATTGCGGCAATGGTCCTGGTTATGGCACTGGGTGTTTTTCTACCGATGTGGGATATTTCAACAGTTGCCCTGAGAAAAATGGAAGGATTTTAACCTTAATAGTCCAAATTGACATCTATAATTTTGTAAGAGTAATGGCAAAATAAGCTCAAGGTAAGGCACATGATACAGCCGTTAAAAAAATCAAAGGGATATACGCTAATTGAATTAGTCGTGGTAGTTGTACTGCTGGGTGTATTAGCAGCTTTTGCGTTACCACGCTATGTCAACATTAGTGGTAAAGCAAGAACAGCTGTCGTATCCTCAACGGGCGGTGCCTTTAGTTCTGGGCTGCACGTGGCTAAGGCACAATGGGAATTATCCAAAGACAATGATACCTTCGTAGACATTAACGGGGATGGACGCTCAATAACAAAGTTTAATCAAGCGGGGTATCCGATTGGTATTAGTGCAGATGGGCTTACGGCTTTATCTGAGATCAGTGATGGCGGGGTTTCAGGTAATGATACTTGTAGCCAAATTTTACACAACATTGTTAAGACATCCGGTGTGAGTATTATACCTGCTGATGAATCAGGCAAATGCAATAATGGCGATTTTTGCGCTAAGGCCGCAGGCGAATCTAAATGTACCTATACCTACCGTCGAACCAAAGAAAAGATCACTTATGATGCTAAAACAGGCGAAGTGACTTATCCGTAATTGAGGAAGGAATGGACTTTATTAAATCGATAAACAAACACTCACTTGGTAAGGGATTTACGCTCATCGAGTTGGTGATTGTTATTGTTTTATTAGGTATATTAGCCTCAGTTGCTTTACCTCGTTTTTTAGATATAACCGGGGACGCGCATAATGCAAGCGTTAGTGGAACAGCGGGAGCAATGGCATCTGCTGTTAACATTGCTCATGCTAAATGGTTAGCAAGTGGCCAACCCACAACCAACCCACCGATAGCAGGTATTGATTTTATTAATTCAGGCCATTCTAATGTGGGCTTTAATGAGCAAGGCTGGCCTAATTCAGCAACCGATGGCACAGTCGATATTGCGTTAAAAGATGTGCTGGGTAGTGGTGGTAATGAT
This sequence comes from Uncultured Candidatus Berkiella sp., assembly GCA_964535225.1. Lineage (GTDB taxonomy): Bacteria > Pseudomonadota > Gammaproteobacteria > Berkiellales > Berkiellaceae > Berkiella. Next base: position 8,833 of record CAZHSJ010000097.1, read on the forward strand.
AACCTGATATGCGCTCAAATTATGAAAAACTTGTTATCGTCTTCGAGTGTTACTTTTGGCGCTGGGGAAGGTTGCTCTGAAAATTATTGTGCTGCTTATAAAGAGTCGACATGCACTTATATTTATCAGAAAAACAAAGATATCCCTCGTATCATCTTCTATTCAACCAACAATGGGGCAGTTACTAAAAAGGTGCCCTAGCTGAGGGAAAAGTGAAAGGCGAAAAGGGATTTACACTAGTAGAATTAGCGCTCATCATTGCTCTGATTGGCATTATAGGTATTGCCGCAACGCCTTTATTAAATAACCCATCACTTTTTCAAGCACGATTTTTCAATGATGAGTTTATATCTATGCTAATGTATGGCAGAAAAGTAGCCATAGCAAGTGGCTGTGAGGTTGCCATCAAGGCGCAGCAACAGGAAGTCATACTCTATATGGGTGAAAACTGCGATAATGATAATTTTTCTCACCCAGTTCCGTACCCTTTTATTTTTAATGCGGACAATCATTTTCGCTTAAAGTTACCCAACAATTTAACCTTGGTGCCTTTGCCAATTTATTTTGATAAGACTGGGAAAGTGTATGATGCTAATCATGAATGGAAGAAACAAATAGAGCTTCATATTAATAAACAAAAATATATTATTGATGGCTTTAGTGGCTTTATGTATGAAAAAAATAACTAGTGGCTTTACATTAGTTGAGCTTATTTTGGTAATGATAATACTCGGAATAGGCTTAAGCGGTGTATTGTCAATTATGATGAGTGGGGTGAAAAATACCATTACACCGGAGTTACGTTGGCAGTTAATTGTTGTGGGAGAAAATATAACTAAATTGGCAATAGATCAGGAGATAGCGCCAAGGGAGGGAACCTTGTCTGAGCTTTTCCCGGTGTTGGCTAAAAATATACCCTATGCCAATCATGTTCAGATAAAGATCAGTAAGAAAGTTTTTAGTGGCGCATTGAACACTGAAATGGTTAATGTTGTGATAGCGCACAAAGAAATTGGTGAAACCCATTTTAGCGCCATTAAAAACAAAGGAAAATCATGAAAAGAGCACGCGGGTTTACGTTGATTGAACTAATTATTACGCTTATCATCAGCGCGATTATTGCAACCACGATGATTGAAATTATTGCAGGGCCTATTCGCTCCTATTTTTGGGTAAGCCAGCGCGTTATCCCGGTTTTTTCTTTAGAGCATGCGCTTGAGGTAAGTAAAATTGAAATTCTTCAAGCTTTACCTGGTTCTCTACAAGTAAGTAATGAACAAGACAAACAACGCCTTTTGTTTCGTAAAATCCTTTACAGTGGGTTTGTTCAAAATGATAGCGAAAAGACTAATTTAAAAATTTTATCCAACTGGGACACCACAATGGTAAATAGTGCACCCATTGTGGTGTATTTTCCCTCACAGCCAGACAAATTATTCCAAGGAAAAATGATAAACGGTAATAATAACAATGAGCTGGTATTAGACGGCAAGCCAAAAAAAAGCGTAACGCCACAACGGTTTTATTTGCTCTCAAATGTTATTGTTTACCAATGCGATAACAAAAAAAAACAACTTGAACGTTTTGAAAATAATGAAAGTGCGTTGTTGAATAATAACATTAGCACGTGCCAATTTTCACTCAACCATGAACCAAAGTCATTATTTTTGA
>CAZHSJ010000098.1:0-10478 GCA_964535225.1 Uncultured Candidatus Berkiella sp.
GAACGAGGGATCAAACTGCCATCTGGCGCAAAAATAATAATGGCATCTAGTGGCGTTGGCGATTGTTCATCGGAAAAGCCTGCCCACACTGCGCCTAAACTTTTTGCAAAAACCTGGCCTTTTACATCGCCCTTTTTAACAAAGGCATAAACTTCTTTTCCTTGATAAGAAGCCAATTGACATAGAATATGGGCGCTGGCACCAAAACCATAAAACCCTATTCGCTGCGCATCCGCTATTTTGCTGTATGCTCTATAGCCAATAAGACCCGCGCAAAGCAAAGGGGCGGCTTGAAGATCAGGATAATTATCAGGTAAGGGGAAGCAAAACTCGCTATTCGCAACACAAAATTCAGCCAACCCCCCATTTAGCTGATAGCCCGTATATTTGGCATCATCACAAAGGTTTTCTTTTTTGTGTAAGCAATAATAACAATACCCACAACTACCCCCAAGCCAAGGAACCCCTACGCGTTGTCCAACTTTAAAACCAACAACAGAATCGCCACAGGCTTTAATGGTTCCTACTATCTGATGCCCCAGAATAAGGGGAAGCTTCGGTTCTTTTAATTCACCGTCAAGAATATGTAGATCGGTTCTGCATATGCCACAGGCACTGACTTGGATTAATACTTGATGCGGATCAGGGGTGGGAACATCCACCTGTTCGAGATTAAGTTTTTCCCCCCTTTGATGTAATACCATTGCACGCATACGTGAACCCTATTAATTCATTATTAGTTGATCAACTTATCCGCATAATAAAACTTAGGTAGCTATATACCAATGTAGTAATTTTTGCTACAATCCGCCCTTTTTATACAAGTATCAGGTTAGACATGAACCAAGCAGAACAAGCAGAGCATAAAAAGAAACTATTAGGCTATTTCAAATCGCATAAATATAAGAAAATTATCAAACATCTTACAGCGCATCCTGAGCTTGTTTTACTGAAGTTTAATAAAGAACGAACTTTGTTACATCTTGCTATCCTTTATAACATACCAAAATTAGTTAATCACCTTTTAAAAGAATATCCCGATCTCATTTTTATCAACGACAAAAATCAAGCAACTGTATTTCATTATATTATTGATTACTTTCATGACAACCAGATTGCGGAAATGTTATTAAAAAAAACCAATTTAATGGCTTTAATTCATCAAAAAGATAAAAAAAACCGCTGTGCATTGCAACTCGTAGCGGGAACGGGTAACCCTGTTTTACTTGCATTATTTAAGAACTATGTTTTTCCCAACCTTGTTCATCATCAAGCAGATGACGCAAATCTAACTGCATTAATCAGCCATTTTTCCAAGCTTAATTTATTTGAACATGGACAGCATTTTACTAGCAAGGGTGAACCCCAACGCTACCTTAATTTAAGCCCACCTGAAGAGGATGAAAGTATCAATGCCTTTAAATATATTCAAACAACAAATAATGAACTTGAAGAATTAGAAAGCACGTTAGAGTCAACCCTACTCATAGCAGGTTTTGAAGCTTTAAGTGGAAACTTGCAACCCTTAAATGAAAATATCCTTTGGAATTTATGCAGTGGTTATAATCCTGTTATGCCAACGCAACAGGAGTTAGCAGCAAGTGAGCCCTCCTTTAGATTAAGGCAATTTGACAAAGAATATACAGTTAACGTATTACAAGGTTTGCTTGCTGAGAAAAATGCTATTGACATTATAGCAGAGATTGAGCATTTTTGGAGCCAATTTGATAAAAACCAAAAGTTAACAGCCATTTTTATTATTAAGGAGCTGTTATTGTGGGATGTTAGCCATCAATTATTACGCAAAGAAACGAATGTTAAAGCAAGACTTGAATCATTAATGAATAAAATCGCTCATGATTTTTCACCGTTTGGCACTTCATTAGTTCTATTAATAAGTAGAATGATTAAGGTGAAATCACTAATTCTCAAAAATAAGCCTTTCAAAAAGCTTACAAAACTACGCAATAAATCACAAGAAGAACAACATGTGCAATATTTTGAGTCCTTTGAAGATTTGTTGCTTGAAACAGTATTAATCAAAAAAGAGAAAAAACAAAAGCCCAACATCAAACGCATCAGCAATGAACTTAGCGCTATTACCTTGGGGTTTTATCACAGTGTTAATATCTCTGAGTTTTATAATGCAGCATGGGGAAAGAAACATAGCAGAAAAGCCCCTCATATTAAATCACATATCGCTCTCACCAACAATTTAATAGCTTATATCCAATCTTTCATCTTGCGCGCAGAATCTGCTGAAAATTGTGCCGCGCGCATTTCATTGATGATCCGCGTTGCAAGCCAGCTATGCGAAGAAAATAATGGGGTTGGACCTGATTTTGGTTCAATAACAGCTATAGTGTTAGCACTCAATGGATTTTGTATCGACAGATTAAAACGCTGTTTTGCTTTGTTAGGCAATGAAGATCTACAAAGATTGCAAAACCTAAAAAACTTAGTTGCCCCTGAGTATGGCTATAAAGCTATGCGTAGTGTCGCAAACGCCTCCAGGCTACCACTGATTAATCCAAGCCTATTTCAAGCAGAGGTAACTTTTGCCTATGAAAGCCCTTGCGACAAACAAGAAATGCTAGGAAAAGTGCTAAACCGCTTTTTACAGCTTAAAAGAGCCTTACAAACCATACCGTTTCACTATAAAACTGATCTGCTTTATCTATTAGCATCAAAAGCATTCGCTCCTACATGGCATCAAGCACTTTGCCTTTCTGGCCGCTTTGAACCTATGATTTTAGATGTTGTGACATTTGAAGAATTAATGGAGATTATTCCTTTTATGATAAATAATAACTTTTTTCCAAAAGTTTCATACGTAAAAGTCCATTATGAGCCTGATTGCCTGGTAGCGCCTATGTTAGATAAAATGAAAGCGTGTTTGACTCTTAAAGAGCAAGAAGGCGATGATATTAAACCGCTGCTAGTTGGTGCGAGAAAAGCTGCCCTTGATCTTATCGCCTTTTCTAATAGCACGTTTAACACTAATTGGGGTATAGAACTTATTCAAGAATATTTACCTAAACCTTCGTCGAAAAGTCTAATGAAGAGCAGGACTATGTCATTTAATAGGGCTTTGGATTTGATTAATCCACCAGTTTATATTGTGCGAAGATCGCCAGAAGCATCTAAACGCCATTCTGTTGTTAACAAAAGCCCTGTTTTAAGCAGAAAAACATCTTTTTCTTAAATTATAGAAGGCCTTTTTATTTTTTTTTCTTCTTTTGATTTTGTATTTTAGGTGGCAGCTTTTTGTTATTATCCGAAGAGATCGGCTTGATAGTATTCATGACATGGTGTTTTTCTTGTTTGCTATCTTTTTTAACAATTGAGTTGTATAAAAATAGTATTTTAGATTTGTCCGCTTGGCTAATTATCTTCGATTGCGGATAAGATCTTAAATACCCTTTTTTTGCACATAAACTTACTTCGCCTGTTGATTGTATATGGGAGATCTTAAAGCCAAAATCCTTTTTATTCAAAGCTTGGCGCGCATCTACAAACAACGTAGCAAAATCTTGAAGCTCATCCTGCGTGCAGGCCTTTGTATTTTTACTTTCTTCACCTAAGCACACATAATAACTGTCTATACCGCTTTTCATATGACAACGGTAAACTTTTTTATCTTTGTATTGCTCCCCAAAAAGTCGTACGACTTTTTCCGAGCGAATGCATGAAGCGTTTTCTTGTGCTGTTGAATCTAGCCTCACAACAACAGGCGCGCTAGTGCCTTTGGTTTTTTCCTTTTGGGGTTTTGGTGGGTTAAGTTTAAGATATTCCCTTCCAGTAATTACCTTTTTATTATCACGCTCTTCATTTATAGCACAATCAGCAAATTGCTCTGTTATAGCTTGCATCTCAGGAACAGGGGCGCTTGCTACCTTTAATTCAGCATAGGTGCTGCAAAAAATTTCAATGTCTTTTAGTAAATATCTGTGTAGATTTTTTGTTCTGATTGTATTTTCTTGAAGCTTGAATTTAACTTTACACCCACGCTTTTTAAGCATCTTTGTAAATTGTTTTATAGAGTCTATTTGGTTTAAAAAGTAATGGGCTTTTGCATCGGTAATTTGCAGCTGTGAAACGGTTAGCATTTTATGCGTATCTAATAGAGCTTTTAATTCTAATTCGCGTTTTTCTTTTCTTGCTTGAAATATATCTTTTACTGTTTGGAAAGTTGTATTATTTGGGGATGAATCATTCCCTCCATTTAGGCCTATAATGGCCTGAATAATCTTAAAATTGGCATAATGGACACTAAAGTCACTATCTGTTTTAAATTCATTAACAAGATTAAGATAGATAGTATCAACAACTTGAATAACAGTGTCTTTTCTTTTTGCTAACATTGTAACAAGGTTGGTTCCCGCCCTTATGCGCATAAATCTTTCTATATTCTTAAAATAAAAATCAAGATAGCCAAAGGCTAGCTGAAAAGAACTTAACGTATTTAATCGTTTAGCCATGGTAATGCAAAGAGACAATCTATGAAAAAGCGTATTATCATCTTTGCAACTTTCTATCATGGGTAACAATTTTTTAGGGTTAATAAATTCAAGTAATTGCTTCGTTACAGGATCAAAAGCATAGATATCTGCAAGTGCATTAAGCATGGCAAAATAATTTTGCTTTAGAAAACTATCTCCACCACTAAATAATTTGTTTTCCTTATCTGTTTGTGGAATTCTTATTTCAAGATAAGCATGCTCCATTTTAGCTGCTTCTAATAAAGCATATAATTCAAGTGCATATTCTGGCTTTTCACGCAACCCATGTGACATTGCGTTAATAACATTTAAATTATATCCTGTTTTAAACAGCCGAAAATGCGCAATCATATCTGAAAAGAATTTTTTTAAAGAGGGAGAGTAATCTTTGCTAGCGCTTACAGTATTTTTAATTTCCTCTAATAAGAGTAAAATTTGGTTTAATTTTGCAATAAATCCTTTAAATACCGCCAGATGATCGGCCGGCGAAATGTGCATGTACCAGCCATTTAACATATGTTCTATTGTTATTTTTGTAAACATCGTAACTGAATTCTTAAACGAATCTTTATCGCCTTTATTAAATAGTTTGCTCGTTTTAAGTTGTGAGCGAAGCATGTTTAAACCATGAATAAGATTATCAAAGAGCGCAAGCCCTTGGTTGGCGTGATCTGATTTTAATATCTCAAGTGTTGTTGAAATATTCTGGAGGTTAGCAAAAATATCTGAAAAGCAACCGGTGGCATAAACGGCTTGAACGTCTTTTTGAGTGGTTCGTACTTGCCTTGCTCCCCGTTTTTGTGCACCTTGCTTCATGTTTAACCTTCTCTTTATAGCTATTACTTATGCAGCTTGCATAGTGCCAAAAAGCAGCCTCATTTGCAAGAAAAAGAGAAATTCTGTAGCGGGGGCTTGGTAACAAGCCCCCTATTCTCTTTTAGAGTAAATGGCGATTTGTTTCTATCAACTCCTTAAGATTTTTAAGCCATTCTTTTGCTTTTTTACTAACATTGTTGTCATTCAGGATAAGATCGTATATTTGCTTCTTGCGTGAGTTGTCTTCTCCATACATATCATCAAGAATATTTTTCCAGGCGTGATACATAGCTTCATCAGACTCAGGCGTGCCAACTTTATCTAAAACTGTATGAATGCGATCATGCCAATAGGCATCGATAGCTTTATCCAGCCAAGATACGGTTTGGGGTGTTAGCCCAACTTCTTCTAATCCTTTACCTTCGCCAAAGCCCTTTTCAAATTTCTTGGTCCTTAAGTGTGCATATTTCTTTCCATAGACTTCATTGATAAGCGTCATGCACTGTTTACCAATGGCAATGCCAATTGGTGACTTAGGGTTTTTGGTTAAGTTTTGGTTAATTTGGGCAACGAGATTTCCCCAATTTTTTTCAAAAGCTGCCTTTTGCTCAAGCGTTGCATTATTTTTCCACTCTGTTTCAAACGTTGCATATTGTTTTAATTCATCAGGCGTGAAAATTTCTTTAACCCATGAATGTTCTAGTTGCTGCGTCATATTGTATACCTCAATTAATTTAATAATGGTTTCCCAAGGAATAGATGACTCATCTGGGCTCACTTCACAAATAATCGCATTTAAAGCCTGGCTTGCTTCTCGTAATTTATCCGCTTTCTTTTCAAGTAGCTTTGCTTGCACCTTGAAGTGTACAGCCGCTTCTTGGCTATTACTTAATAAAGCAGGAATTTGAGATAATTCAAATCCAAAGAACTTTAAGGCGATAATCTGTTGTAACCGCAATAAATCATTTTCAGAATACAAACGATAACCATTTGGTAAACGTAAGCTTGGTTTTAGCAAACCAATGCGATCATAGTGATGCAATGTTTGCACCGATATTTTCGTCAGTTTACTTAAATCTTTTACGTACCATTTAGCCATCTTTTGCCTCCTTGTGATTAAGGCTAAGGTATATAGCAACTATAGGGTCAAGGGGAGATAGAAATCTTAAGATAAATTTCAGGCTTGTTAGCAAAACAAGCCTAACAACGGTTATAAGCTATCGCGTACGCTAGAGGTGATGTCTTCGAGGTTATAAAGAATATGCCCTATGGAGCCACCGATAAACCCACCAGAAAGCGTTAACGGTACGGGGATAATGCCGAGGATGGCTACCGGCGCCACTAACGTTGAGGCGGCCAAGCTAGCGCCTATTGCAGCACCTGCAACTACGTGTATTATCTCCCAAAAGGAACCAGTAAAGTCATGCGCACCACCCGTAACTTCCTTTAATTCAACTAAAGTTAGCTCTTTCATGTAAGTTTTCCTACTAAAAAATAAAAAATTCTATCAAAGTAACAATTTATTGTAAAGTTAAGTATTAATGGGGTAGCTCCCTATTCTAATAAACTTAAGTGTCTGCCCCCAAAGGAGGTTTTATGAAAAGTGGGATTCAAACGGAGAATGAAATTGCAAACAAAGTTAACAGTTATACTAGAACAGAGGTTGAAAAATTTAATGCTATTTTGCAAGCAAAGTATGATGAAGATTTTGGATTAGATGAAGAGTTGCTCTTAGCGCTAACACAAGAAGAAAAACAAAGATTTGAAAGGTACCGCTTGGATCTTGACTTTATTAATGATTATCAAGCAAAAAATCCCCAGTTTGATCAAAGAAATTTATATTTAACCCTTTATAAAAAAGGCCCCGCTGACGCCAGAGAGCGAACTTGTCCTGCCACTCAAGATAGAACGACCCGCCAATCGGAAAGACGTCATTCAGGTGTTGGTCTTAAATAGTAATAACCTTTAAAAAGAGTTAATTATGGACAAAAATACAATTTTACGGCCCATCAAAAAAGTGTGGAAAAGCCAACCCACTATCGAGGGTGCTGGGGTTCATTTAAACCGCGTCTTTGGATTCCATGAACTTCCGTTACTCGATCCGTTCTTATTGTTGGATGATTTTCGCTCTGAAAATCCTGCTGACTATAAGGCAGGGTTTCCTTGGCATCCCCATCGCGGCATTGAAACAATAACTTATGTGTTAGAGGGCGATGTAGAACATGGCGACAGCATGGGCAATAAAGGCAATATCTCATCAGGCGATGTTCAATGGATGACAGCCGGCGGTGGCATAATTCATCAGGAAATGCCTAAAGGTAATAAGAAAGGCGAAATGATGGGTTTTCAATTATGGGCAAACTTACCCGCTAAATCCAAAATGATGTCACCGCGCTATCGGGAAGTAAAACGCAATGATATCCCCGTGGTTAAAACGCCTGAAGGGATCACCATCCGAATCATTTGCGGTGAAGTTCTCAATCAGAAAGGCCCTGTTCAAGATATCATCACCGATCCACAATATCTGGATATCGAAATACCTGCCGGAAAATCCTTCTCGCACACCGTAAAATCGGAACACACCGTATTTGCCTACGTCATAGACGGTGAAGGCTATTTCGATCCCTTACGCGATCCCTTTTCTCATGAGGCTTATGGTAATAATTATTTTGATTTAGAAGCGCCGTGTGTCTGTAAAGATGGCACACTAGTGCTTTGGGGGGAAGGTAATCAAATCACGGTTTCTACCGATAAAAGTTCAGTGCGATTTTTACTTATCAGTGGACAACCCATAAAAGAACCCATTGCGTGGTACGGGCCTATTGTGATGAATACCCAAGAAGAGTTACGTCAGGCCTTTGAGGATTTTAGAAACAAGACGTTTATTAAAACAAAATAGCGGCGGCCCAAAGTTATTGTACTGCGTGTGTTTAATTCATCATTTCTATAGTGCCCTTAAAACATTTGTTTTAAAAGTAAACCAATGGGTTTAGTTTAGAATGACTGTTGGGCCTTGTGGCTCACGCAGGCTAACGAGAGCTCGGAAGGATAAATAATAAAAGGTATGAAATTACTAAGAGACTCGAAATAAGAGTTAATACGAATCCCATGTACTGATTTATATTGATCTGGAAGTAATTTATCGGCAAGTATATGAGATAATAAAGAAAAAAGAAAGAGAGCTTTGGTGAAAACCCAATATCCCTTAACCTTTTCCCGCAAAGACAAATTGGCAATGAGTAAAACAGTGTAACTGAAAATATCAGCAGAAGGACGCCTTCATAAATATCATCGGCCAAGGTTGGTTGGTAAACGGTAAATCCTTGCACCAGGGCAATAAAGGTCAACACGATTAATATAATGAAGCAAAGCAATGACCCAAATAAAAATTCTATTCTGTTTATTTTACCTTTAGGTGAATAAAGAAACTTTAATGGGGACATTGTAGATTCATCCTCAAAGAATACCTGCATTACATTATCCGGGTAAAGATAATTGAAATCGAATAATTGCACAAGTATTTCAAGATAAAGGCCAGTATAAAGGAGATGGATGGATACCTTTAATTGGCAAAAGGAGAGTGTTCACTGAACTGTGTCAGCAAGCGTAGGCTGGGCCAGCGGCCCAGCACAAAATCTCATCATATTACCTGCGCATTTCACATACATTTTTGAATTCCTATTTCAAGTCCAGATTTTCATTTCTTACATTCGTATACAATCGCTTCATCAGCCTCATCCGGCAAAGCATTTTTATCAAAGGCTTTGATTTTACGAACACTTTTAAAACCACAATCTTTAAGCATTATTTCTAATTCACGTAGGTCGTGGATCCTTACCTTCAACTCTTCTATTTCTGTGTGAATGATGCTGTTGTTCTCAGCAAGTTCATATTTGCAAATAGAATTACAAATCTCCCCGTCAAAAGTCGCTAATTGACTTAGGATGATCATCTTGCCATCCGGTTTATGCCATACTGAGCCTCGCCATACATCGAGCTGAGGTACCGCTTTAAACGTTTCAACTTCAAATAACAAGACACCACCATCGTTTAAGTGATCATAAAGTGTTTTTAGTGAAGACTTAACCGCCCGCAAATCAATAATCAAACAAAATGATCCACTGGGAATAAAAATCAAATTGTATTTCTCAGATTTTTTTAAATCCTCAACAAAACCTTTCCATACAGTGGGGTTAAGTTTTTTAGCGTTAGCTTTAGTGTGGAGAGCTTGAAGCATGCATTCGCTTGCATCAAAACCCTGTACATCAAATCCTTCCTCAAGTAAGGGGAGTAAAAAACGCCCCGTACCACACATAGGCTCCAAAATAGGGCCGTTTGCGTTTACCGCATAGTCACGATAAAAAGCATAAGCATCTTCAGGAGGTTCAGGCTTACTTAAATCATAGACTTCCGTACAAAGACTGAGATAGGTATCAAGTTTATTCATAGGGTGCTCAGTTAAATCCAATGCTATTTAATGTACACCTTGAATTGTAAGCTCTTTAGATAATTTTTCGTAGCAATGATTTTGTTCGTGCGTAGCGCCACAAGGCCCAACGATAAAATTATCTCTGATTTTATTGTGAAGGGATGTTAGGCAAAATGGCCTACACACAGATTAATTCGTAGGGTGCTTTTTGACTTTGCCGGCCTTCGCTAAAAGCTACGCCGGGCGGGCACACAGTCTTCGTAGTGCCAGCTTATAGTAAGGTGAATTTAATTAATTATAAGGCGCGCCAGGCGTAGTCACACGTAGTGTGACGAAGACTGGTGCCCGGGGCCAGACTCGAACTGGCACGGAGGGATAAGCTCCGAGGGATTTTAAGTCCCTTGCGTCTACCGATTTCGCCACCCGGGCATATATTCTTCCTATTTTACTTTTAGACTTTGTTGCCTTCGTCTTCTCGCAATCCTCATGTACTAGTATGTACACTCCGGTTGCTCGAGACTCGGCGCCTCGTCTAAAACTAAAATAGTCGAATCTATTCTTTGTTCCTATTTTACTTTTAGACTTCGTTGTCTACGCTCTCTCGCAATCCTCATGTACTAGTATGTACACTCCGGCTTGTCCCGCTGTAGGCTTTGCAAAGGCGGATTGCTCACAATTCTAAAAACAAAATACTTCGAACTTTTCTCTTACCTTCAACTTGGAGGCTGGGG
>CAZHSJ010000099.1:0-10149 GCA_964535225.1 Uncultured Candidatus Berkiella sp.
TCATTCCAATACCTATTTAAGCAAAAAAAGTCCTTATTTTCAAAAAGTTAATTGGCCATTTAAAAAAAAGGGGGAGATTTAAGCAGCTTAAATGCACCAATTGGGTCACATTAGTGCTCTTGGTGGTCACTTTTTTCACTTTTGATTACTAACTTTTGTAGCTTGTAACTATTTACAGCGGGGACTTGAGCTGTTTTGGTAGCTTACGTATACTCGCTGTTCCTCAAAGCCGGAGTAGCTCAGTTGGTAGAGCAGCGCATTCGTAATGCGAAGGTCGGAGGTTCGACTCCTCTCTTCGGCACCAAGGACAGCTGTGTAATGAGTTAATTGGCTATTTAAATTAGGAAACTTTTGAAGAATTTCTTAATTTATTCCCTCATCCTTAGAATGATATAAAGCGTACAACATTGAACCGGTTAGTATAAAAGCGCCTATCCCTAAAAGGATGAACTGCTGACTAGTAATAGCAAGGGTCATGCCCGATGCACCAAGCGCAGCACCGGCTGCTGTTGCAAGACAAATTGGGCAAGCGCCGCCGACAACCTGAAAGGTGAGCTCTGCTGAAAGCGTGTACATCCTTATCTCTCCCTGTTACAACTCTTAAACAGAAATCCATTTATAACGTTTTCTTCGCTTACTAACAATACAAATAGAACAAAGAAAGATAACCTTGTTATGTTTGGTATCTAACAGCATATGTAAGCCCCCACTTAATAAAGGTTGTAAGTTAGCGGTGATTTTTCTATAGTGCTATAAAGGACTTAGGCATGTAACAGGCGAATGGACGCGTGAAAACACCCCTTGTTAACCGTGTTAGAACAGTAAGCATTGTTTTGTTACTCTGCTTATTTTCCACAGTCACGCAGGCTACTCGTGGTGTTACCACTAAATCAATGCTTGTTGCCATTTCTTTGCCTGCCATTGGCGGTGCTTATTCCTTAAGCAGCGGTGATTATGAAGGGTTCAAAGAGTGGGGGATCAGTTGCCTGATAACCGCACAAGTCACAGCTCTCTTAAAGCATTCTGTACTTCGCACCAGACCCAATGGTGAAAATGATCTTTCCTTTCCTTCAGGGCATACCTCAGCTGCCTTTGTTGGGGCGAGCTATTTGCACCACCGCTATGGACTAGAATGGGGCCTTCCCATGTATGTTGTAGCAGGTGTGATTGGACTTGAGCGGGTTAATGTTAAAGATCATTATTGGTCTGATGTTATTGCTGGCGCGGTTATTGGTTATGCAGCAGGTGCATTCTTCACCGCAAGATACCCCAATGTGTGGGTTGCCCCATTTGCCGATCCCAAAGAGCGCGCGGCTGGCGTGCAGGTAAAAGTACGCTATTAAACATTCAACATCTTGTTCATTATCCCAATACTTTTTAAAAACAAGTCATTTACCTTTGTATTTGATAATGCCGCCTTTTATTGGAGTGAAAAATTACCCGCCAGTATAGTTTGTTTTTGAACTAAAAATTCTTTGGGCAAAATTTGACCAAATATAATAGTGCTGAAAATTTCAATTAAAAATGATTTATGCACAAGGTTTTAACAGTGCTACCCCCAAATATTGTGGAGAAGCCAAAATGGGGGGTTGTTAACACTGAGCAAAATTTGCACAAATACGTTTTTGCTGTTTAATTCAGAAAAAAATGATTTATGCACAAGGTTTTAACAGTGCTACCAACAGTTATTGTGGAGAAAAGCAAACAGGTTCGAGTTTTATCTAGCTATTTTGCTTTTATGATTTGTAAGCGGCGCTCCAAAAGCAATCCAAAAACCAATCAAGAAATAAAGAAGATATTTTGCATAGGCTGCATTATGTGCAAGTTGGTGGCTCAAGTAATTTCCACTTAAGTACAGTAAGACAAGCACCATACTGCCAATCAATAAGTGCTGCACTATGGTGGGCAACGTTTTAGGGACAGTGAAGTTGACATAGCGCAGCTCTAGCTGGCACCCCAGCCAAAATCCAAATAAACAGCCAAGGATAGCAACTTCTGCTGCTCTAGGATCATGGATAACATATTGATAAATGGATAAAAGCCCTAACATGAGCAGTGTTTTTACAGAAAGTGGCCAAGAAGAGAAAGGGGTAAAGTTGTGCTTTTCCAAGATAAGCGTTAAGGCAAGCACCATGATCCCAATGAGTGCACCTGCGATAACGTCATGTAAATAGTGCACCCCAAGGTAAGCGCGAGAAAGCGCAATTAGTAAGCCAATCATTATAAAGATAAAAGAAATCCATTTTTCTTTTGTTATATAAGCAAGGCCACACCAAAGATAAATCGAAACCTGCGCATGACCACTGGGAAAAGAATAGCTGTCAACAACATGTAGCCAAAATTGTTCATCAGGGCGGCATTCTTTAATCACATTTTTTATCGCCACATTAAGTAGCATATTTGCAAATAGCCCATAAAGTAAGGCTTTCCCTAAGCGTTTGTGCCATAACCAATAACTTAAGGCTAAAATAAAAAGAGCAATGCTAATATGCCCAAATGAGCTAATTAACTGTACTATAGGCGTGAATGGCTCATATTGCAGATGTTGCGCTATCCACCCTGTAAGCGGATCGCCAAAGCTAAAAAGAGAGGGTTGGCAATTTTTCATCAACTTACTATAGGGGGCGGATCCCTAATCTAATCAACTCAGAGGGCTGAACCGATGGCTATTGCTATTTTTACTCACTCAGATTGCCTTAAGCATGAAATGGGCCCCTATCATCCTGAAAGCCCACAAAGGCTCATTGCAATTAAGCAAGCATTAACCGCTGCCCCTTGGGCAAATCAATTAACCTGGTTTGAAGCAGCAAGTGCAACCAAAGATCAACTCTTAACGGTGCATACAAAGGCTTATGTTGAGAGTCTCTTTAGCATGAAACCAAACAAGTACCTTAGTCTAGATCCTGATACGATGATGAACCCGTTTACCTTGTCAGCGGCTTTGCATGCAGCAGGTGCGCTTATTGGGGCAGTGAAAGAAGCCTATGAAGGGAAGCATCAGAAAGCATTTTGTGCGATAAGGCCACCTGGACACCATGCAGAGCCAGATGCAGCAATGGGTTTTTGTTTTTTTAATAATGTTGCCATTGGCGTAAGACACGCTATTGATCATTATGATTGCCAGCGCGTTGCCATTGTAGATTTTGATGTGCATCATGGTAACGGGACAGAAAGCCTGTTTAAGGATGAACCTAAGGTGTGCTTTTGGTCGAGTTTTCAACATCCTTTTTATCCGGGCGCTAAGGTTCCTTCGCGGTCATCTTTTGTGCATCTAAGCCCCTTATCCGCTGGCGCTGACAGCACGACATTTCGCAAGATAGTGGATAATGAACTGATTCCTTTGTTGGAATCATTTCAGCCGGAGTGCATTTTTATTTCAGCAGGCTTTGATGCGCATCACTTAGATCCTTTGGCGAATATTAATTTAACGTCACAGGATTATGGTTATGTAACAGAGAAAATTTGCCAAATAGCACGCAAGACTGCGCAAGGGAGAGTGATTTCGACCTTAGAGGGGGGATATCATTTAAAGGCTATTGCAGAGTCAGTTATAGAGCATGTTAATGCAATGATAAACTGCAAGGTTAGCTAACTATTGCTGTTCGAGCTTAGTGACCGCACCGATGTAATAAAGGCCGAATCCTACGATAGCCCCAAGCACTGCAAAGAAACCAATTCCTGCAAACATCGCAATAGGATAAGTTATTTGGGCAACACCATCTGCCTTTACGAAGATATAGGAGAAAGAGACAACCGCTTCGTGTGCGTTTCCAACTAATGAAGCTACACCAGCAGCAGCACCGACAACGCTAAACACACTCGCAAATGCCCCTGATACCATCATCGCATCAGAAAAATTATGTTGATATCCACCATTAACCAGCGCACATTCATCAAAAGTTAAACTTCGCATTAAGATACCTAAATTTTTAACCAGCTATAATTTAAGTTAGCGAATTTTAAACTATTTAGAAGTCATTTTCAAGTTTTTCTGTATCTATTCTCAATTAAGTTATCCAAGATAATATCACAAATATTCACAGAAAAAGCCGCTTCGATTTCACGGATCCCCGTTGGGCTTGTTACATTAATTTCGGTGATGTAATTTCCAATAACATCAAGTCCGACAAAAAATAGCCCCCTTTCTTTTAAATGTGGCCCAATGAGACGGCATAATTTTTCATCATTTTTTGAAAGGGTTGCCCCAACACCATTAGCCCCCTTTGCCAAGTTGCCTCTAAAGTCGTCGTTGGCAGGTATTCTTGAAATAGCATGTGGGTAGGCAATTCCATTGATCATTAATATCCTTTTATCGCCTTTAGTGATTTCAGGAATAAATAATTGCGCCATAATAAGCATGGTTTCATGGCGGGTTAACATTTCAAGGGTCACATTTATGTTAATGTCGTTTTCATTAAGCACAAAAATACTTTCCCCCGCCATGCCATAAAGCGGCTTAACCACAATTTTTTTGTGAATGTGAAGAAAATTGATGAGTAGCTTAATATTGGAACTCACTAATAAAGGAGGATAGATTTTAGGGAACCATAAAGGAAATAACTTTTCATTTGCATCTCTTATGGATTGGGGATCGTTAACAATATAACAACCTTCGTTCTTTGCAAGCGACAACAAATGAGTGGCATATAAGAAGGCTCGATCAAAGGGCGGATCTTTTCTCATGAAAATAATATCAAAAAAAGTTAATGGATAGGCTTTTGCAGATGTCAAAAAATTAATGCATGGTGTTGTGTTTTGTACACTGATGGGCTGGCACAAGGCCTGGACTTTATTGTTAGCAAAGAATAAATCTTTGGGTTGAATATAAAAGAGCTCCCAGTTTCGTTGTTGAGCCGCCAAAAGAATAGCTAATGTGCTATCTTTTTTAATGTGAATGGCTTCTACAGGATCCATGATAACAAGTAATTTCATGACACTCCCTTAAAGAAGAAGCGATTGTTTTTCTTTACAAGAAGCAAGTAGGGCAAGCCGTGCGATAACACTATAAACATAAAATTGATTTTGTGCCAAGTGGCTGTTAAGTCTGTTATCAGGATTGTTACAACACTCTGAAAAGGCAAGTTGCGCAAAATGCATTCCAGGGGCATTTAAATTTTCATCGATATTTCTTGATTGGTGAACACGATAAAATCCGCCCACAACATGTTGGCCTATCATGTAAACCACAGGTTCGGCAACGGCTTGATTTTCGCCAAAGGTTTCAAAGGTATAAACCCCTTCTTGAATAATAACACGGTTAACACTTACCCCGCCTTTGCGCATCGACATACTCGTTCGTTGTTTACGGTTTAAGTTATTTAATTGTTCCGGATCGTTAATCGACATAACCGCCATGCCATAGGTTCCCGCATCCGCTTTAATTACCACATAAGGTTTATGCTCGATATTGTATTGATTGTATTTTAATTGAATTTGTTGAATGAGTTCAGTGGAACGATGAATGAGGCATTCAATGCCATCTTTTTGAATAAAGTCTATTTCACCACAGTCATAAAATAAAGGAAAAATATGCCACATATCAATGTCTATTAATTTAGCAAAATCTTCGCAAATTTCACGATAAAAGCGAAAATGGTGTGCCTTGCTACGGTAAGACCAGCCTAATTTAGCCGGCGGCTCAATCGGCTGCTTTATATCTTGAAGAATAAGAGGAATAGCGTCAGAGAGATCATTATTGAGTAAAATGAGACAAGGAACGAAGTTGCCACAAACCAGTTGGTCATTTTTTTTCTCAATAGGGTGAAGGGTGAGATTTCCTGCAGGTAACTTGACTTCTAATGGCGAACCTTGTGCCAACATAGAGCCAATTTTTACTTCATACCCTGCTTTTTGAATAATATCAGCAAGTGTTGCTACGCTTTGGTAATAATGTGGGTTACGGGTATGATTTTCTGGAATAATTAATATATTTTTGCAATGAGGATATAATTCATAAAGTGTACTTTGCGCAGCTTGTATGCAAAGTGGGTAAAAATCTGGGTTTAAATTGTTAAAACCGGCGGGGAATAAATTCGTGTCGATGGGAGCAATTTTAAACCCGGCATTTCTTAAGTCGACAGAGCTTGTTAAAATAGGGGTGGTTTCAAACCAGGCCTCTCTGAACCAAGATTCAATTTTAACGCGGTTCTCCAGTATATGTTTTTCTAATTCGTAAAAGGGACCTGCTTGCGCTGTCACTAAATGTGGGATCTCTTGATGCTGTCTGTGTGTCATCGGTGCCCCTAGGCATAAGCGTTGTTACCTAGTTTGTATCGGCTTTGTCGGGAGATGAATCAACCTCCATTTGAACACTGTACAAATGTACCTTGGTTATTTATTTTCAAATTGATTAAAATAGCATACACTACATGAGTGAGCGCACGCTCACGTTTAGCGGCTTTAAACAGTTTTAGGGAGTAGATGTCATGTTGGAGCTAACCTCGCTTGAAATCCAGTCTGTTTCTGGGGGCTTTGACAACCTCTCAGCACAGGGAGCTGTTTCGGTTGTGAGTGGTAGCCTTATTGGGGGAAGCGTTGGAACGGTTATTGCGCTAAACATGATGATGCCCATCACGGCCTTATTTCCCGTATGGGTTGCCGCCTGCGTTGGGGCGAGTACCACCATGGGCGCGCTCATGGGTGTCGCTTATGCAATGGGATCGCATTGCTCAAAATGAGATAAAAGCTTGACAATAAGTGAGCGATCGCTCACAATAATGCTTTCCTTTATACGAGAAGCTTTTATGAGAGATGGTAGTAATACGCGCAAAAAATTAGAACGTTGTGCTTTAACCTTATTTGTTGAGAAAGGCGTTAGCGCAACCACGATTAAAGACATTGCTCATAAAGCAGGGGTAGCAGAAGGCACTTTATACCGGCATTATGAAAGTAAAGATGAGTTAGCGCAACACTTATTCACCAGTGCTTATGAAACTTTTACCCAAGAAATTAAAAAATTGGCTTTTGTAAAGCCAACCATTGCCCAAAAAATTGAAGCGATGGTTAAATTCTTTTGCGAAAAATATGACGAAGATCCAATTCTGTTTAACTATCTTTTGTTAGTTCAGCACACTCAAGTAAAAACTTCGCATGAAAAAGATATTAATGCGCATGAAAATATGGTGGCCTTATTTAATGATGCCATTAAAAAGAAAGAAGTGAAGAAAAAAGATCCACACGTCTATGCTTCTATTGTATTGGGTATTGTACTTCAATGTGCATTGAGCCGAGTTTATGGCCGTATAAAGCGTTCAATGCTTGAAGATGCAGAGGATTTAGTTGAAGCGATTAAAGGGGCTATAGGTTATTAAGGTGTTTATGCCGCTTATTAGGCTTTTAGGGCTATGTTTTCTCTTTAATGTCGCTTTGGCACAAGCGCAAAAATCTGAGATTCATCATCATGTCGTTACAAAAGGGGGGCATCAAATTCATTTACTTGAATTTGATCCTACCCTTTATAAAGTCGTTCCAGTTCGCGCCAACCAAGATGAACTACAAAAAAGCACGGTATCTGCTTTAGTGAGCGAGCATCAGGCAATAGCAGGTATTAATGGTGGCTATTTTCACCTCACACAACAAGGGCAAGCAATACCTGCAGGGGCATTAAAAATAAAAGAACAGTGGTTAGGGCAGGCTCGTTTAGGCCGTGGTGCCATCGGTTGGAATGAAAATAATACAGATGTTTTGGTCGATAGAATCATCACTAAAAAAAATGATACAGCAACCGTTGTTATTCCCTTGCTGGATAAATCACCCCAAGCAAAAAAAGCTTGGCAAAACTTCACTTATATTGTTGGCGGCACGCCTTTATTAATTAAAAATGGTAAAGCAATTGCCTTACCTCAAAGTGAAAAAGTTTTAAATTCATTTTTAAATGAACGTCATGCCAGAACCGCTATTTGCGTTAAAGATCCCCATCATTGGGTATTTGTCGTTAGTGCACACACTAAAATACCTTATAGACAATATACGTCAGAGATTGCAGAAGGGTTTACTATCTCAGAACTCACCGCTTTTTTACAATCACAAGGGTGTAGGGATGCGCTCAATTTGGATGGGGGCGGCTCTTCTACCTTGGTATATGAAAACAAAGTGCAAAATGTTCCCGCAGGTGATATGGATGATATTTTCCATCTTTTTCACGAAAGAGCCGTTTCCGATGCGATTTTATTAATGCCTCTTTCCTAATGTTTGATGCCTTGCTCTTAGTGCATTCGTATAATGAGCGCAACAAGAAAGGAGGCATTATGAATATTCTGCAATATATCCTCAAATTTACCACACAAACGGCTTCAACGAATTCTGCTATGGAAATAGTTGATAGTATTAAAGATATTCGTTACGGGCATAAGCGGGCACGGGGTATTTGGTGTTTCACGATGGCCTTGTTAGGTGCTGGGGGGGCCGGTGCTTTGTTTGTGCTTGAACCCAGCGTCTTAGCCTATTTTCAGCCGATTGTACTCAAAACATTACCCTTTTTGGGGGACATTGGCTCCAAAATTGGGGTGGGCCTCATTGGCGCTTGGTTTGGGGCTGGCTTTGGGCATAATACAGCAAAAGAAGTGGTAAAATATTATTCCGAAAAAACCAATGGTGTTTCTAATATGGCCTATAAGTTTGATTATGCCAAGTTGGAACAAATCATTAATGCAAATCTTGCTTTATTTAATTTATATCCGCTTGACCGAGAAGCGTTGCAAAGAGCGGAGGGGGTAGATAGAGCCAATGCGATTGAAGAAGCCTATGAAAATGAGAAAACGAGAAAAATCGTCGAGCTCGGGGCGATGTTTGAATATGTTCAATCAAAAATCTTGGAACATCAAGATGATCAAGAAGTTACTGTTTCGCATGATCAATATAAAAATGCGCTGTTAATTGCCTTAAGGCAATATAATTTGCCTGATATTATCAGGCTATTAAGAGATAAATATTCTGGGATTGAATTACAAGAAAAGTTGATTATCGATTTGGCAAAAAAGCTTGACCCTGAAAATCAAGATCCCCTGATAAGAGAAGCGCGTGAAGTGGTTGCGCCTTTACGCGGCGCGACGGGCCGAAGAGGGCGTAATCAATTTCGGGAAAGGGCCCAAGAAATGACCCGGCAACAGGGAGAAGAGGAAAGGGAAGTAGAAGTGGCAGTAGTGCAAGATGGAGGTTTGGAGATGGAAAGGGTAGAAGTTCAGCCAAGAATGGTGATGAACCCTTATATGCAACAACTACCGCTCGTGCGAGATCAAGATCATCATCAAGAACAAGCTGGAGCACGGGAACAACAACGTGCGCGCCGTCCGGATTATTTTATGGATATTCCTATTAGCAAGCATGTGGGAGAATATTACAGCAAGTTGGCCGGTGGGACGAAAAAAGATGCAAGACGCGAAGTTGCTATTAATGAAGCTGCTCCTTTAGAGATCCTTAACACGTATTACGATAAACAAGCTGTATTACAGCAAATGGCGCAGGCTAAAGCGGCACTTGTGGCAAAGCGAACCGAATTAAATAAGGTGATACCGCGCGATCTGAAAAAGTATGTGTTAGGCTCTCCTGTAAGAAGAAGAGCCTAACAGCCACTTAAGGCTTAGTTAAAATTTTGCGATGTAACCCCGTAGGGGGCACTTTAACGCTTTTCGCTTTAAAGGCTTGTTCGTTTCGCAAATGGGCGTTATGCGTAAAGGTGGGGCCGCCATGGGGAACAGGTGGCGTAAAGATACTTTTAAAAACGTTCCCTAGTGCTTTAAAAGCATCTACAATGGCATCCTTTAAATGTGTTAATGCAGTTTTAACATTGTTCGCCAAGCGTGTTGAATATTTAATAATATGATGAATTTTATGTTCCAGACGTTCCCCTTTCTTTTTCAATTCTCTTAATGTCTCCTCTTGCACACTTGGGTCTGAAATAAGATCCTTTGCTAAATTGGTGATATCCTGGGCGGCACTTTTGGCTTTAAAGACAATTTCATCAAGGGCCTCGTCTACGGCGTCGACCGCCTTTTTAGCCGTTGCTTTGATTTTACGGGGAACCGATCCCGTTTTGCGAATACGTCTTAAAACAGCGAGGAAATCATTTAAGGCATCATCAACATCATCGAGTAAATCTTGATCTTTGAGCTTGTGTTTGCCCATAAGGCCTCCGTAAGTGTACTGTCACAC
>CAZHSJ010000100.1:0-10139 GCA_964535225.1 Uncultured Candidatus Berkiella sp.
CTCTTTTTCTGTGGCGTTAGATTTTAGTACTCAGGCAAAAACACTGTTGCTGGGGCTAACCCTGGCGGCTTATACGTTTGCGCAATTTTTTGGCTCTCCTATTTTAGGCAGTTTATCCGATCGCTATGGCCGCAAAAAACTCCTTATTTTAACCATGATAGGCACCGGTTTTGGCTATTTATTATCCGGCTTAGCGATTGCCTGCAACCAAGTCTGGTTTTTGATTATAAGCCGTTTAATAACGGGTTTTTTTGAAGGGAATATGGGCATTGCCCAGGCAGGCATTGCCGATTTAAAAGTGGATAAATATCTTGGCTTGGGGTCCTTACTCGCCATTTCCTCTTTAGGATATGTTGTTGGACCTTTACTTGGCGGATTTTTATGCGACACTTCGCTGCTTGACTGGTTTAATTATGAAACCCCCTTTTATGCCGGCAGTGTTATCTCTGGTTTACTTGCGTTGATGATTTTGTTTTGGTTCAAAGAAACCAATACTCAAAGAGTTAAAAAGAGTCGACTTCTTGATAATTTTAATCTTTATCAAAAAATTAGCTCTGTTTACAATAACCCTCTTTTACGCAATGCTTTTGTTTTAATTGTTCTCTTGTCGTTGAGCATCGATTGTTATT
The DNA here is from genome assembly GCA_964535225.1 of Uncultured Candidatus Berkiella sp. Classification (GTDB taxonomy): domain Bacteria; phylum Pseudomonadota; class Gammaproteobacteria; order Berkiellales; family Berkiellaceae; genus Berkiella. The sequence goes on from CAZHSJ010000100.1 coordinate 630, forward strand.
ATGAATTTTACCCCGCTTTCTTAGTTAGCAAATGGGACATGACCCCTAAAACAATTGGGCTGTATTCTGTTGGTTTAAGTTTGGCCCTAAGCATTGGTTCATTGTGGGTGCCAAAACAATTAAAGAAATGGAAAAACCCGCTTGATTACCGTCTTCATTTTGTCGTGATTTATTCTATCGCTTTATTATTTTTAGTGTTTGCTAGTGGCCCACTTTCGCTGAATCTTCATTTTTTCATGACGGGTATAGCCTATGCCACGGTGAATACCATTCAAGCCGTCGTTATTTCTGAAAATGCTGATGAAACGGCGCAAGGCGAAATTATGGGACTGGTATGGGGTTTGCGTATGTTGGGCGACAGCCTCGTTTGCCTTGTTGGCTCATTGATGCTGGCTTATTCCTATTACTTACCCATTCTTTTTTCTGTTGCCATTGCCATTATTGTAACAAGCGTTATCTTCGCCAAAAGTTTAAAAATCTCCTCACTGCCTTCCTAAAACCCTTCTATTGACAATGCGGTTTATAGTAACATAAGCAAAACCGTTGAAGGAGTTTTTATGCCGCAGATTGTCTTAGAATGCTCGGAAAACATTAAAGAAAAAGAATTTACACTGCTGTTGCTACAAATCCATCACTTACTAAGTGAAAAGTTACCGACTCAAATTGAAGGCTGCAAAAGCAGAGTAGTTCATCACCGACAATATGTGATTGGCGATGGCAGTGAAAATAATGCTTTCGTTCATTTGTCCATTGACGTACTCAAGGGAAGAAAACCAGAATTGCTGCAGACCATTGGCGAACAGTTATTAGAAATGCTAAAACAAGCCTTTGCTTTGTCGCTTAACAGTTTGAAATTGCAAATAACGGTTGCCGTGGGAGAGTTGCCTGATGTGTATGTTAAATATGCCAATAACCCGTGACAATAGCCCTTAAGTTAAAAAATTACTCATTTTTTTAAAGGCTGTAGCACTCTCAAATTTTAAAGTAACTTCATCTTTTCACTTTGTTTTTTAGCTTCTATTCTTTCTTCGTTCTTTTTCATTTCACAAAACATGGCCCTACCAAAAATAATGGGATGACTCCAAGCATCCGGGTTGAATAAATTGATAAAATAATCTGAATAACTGGTTGCAGATTCAATCCCCTCATCTTCGGCTAATATTGTTGAATATGAGTGATGTGGTGTATAAGGTTGATCGTAAATAGTATTTCTTAGATTTAAGCCAACAAACAAGGAAGTGCTTGCTTTTAAGGCCGTGCAGCCAACATTTGAAGTTCCCGAAAAATAGGCAATCAGTGCGGCTAAAGGGCTTGTTAACAAGGTTAAAGTAATAGGAAACTTTGATGGTGCTCGAAAAAATTGTTGTATGTTTTTTGATAGATCAGAAAAATTCATAAAACCCCATTAACGGTTAGACACACAATCGAAATAGAATAATATGCTTTTTCTTTATGTATTTCCAGATACATACAACAATGACAACCTCCAAGCAAGGTGAAAACATTGAACTCTCTAACAAATAAATACCTTATTCATGAGCACCAGCCATTCATCTTCAAAAGCAAGATCTTTAGGATGGCCATTTTGTGGCACCCCTTGTGTCCAATGCACTAATGAAATATTTTCTTCAATGGAACTATATCCCACCAAGTGATTCCATCTTGCAGGAAGTTCGCCAATTTTTTGTGGCAAAGTCCAAGAAAATTGATGCAGCTCATGATAAGCCACAGTATTAACATAATGTGGCGTTAATTGACTGCATTTTTTATTGTTAAAGAGCATGAGGCTTGACCAGTTAAACATTTTATAGCTGGCAATGGTTTTACCCATAAAGTGGTGATTGCCTGTAATCTCAGCGTGTTTTACTACCATCACTTCATATTGTTCCTCTCTTAATGCCCATAACTTAGCAAGATCATCGCGTAACATCATATCAGTGGCATCCATAAAAATGGCCCATCCTTGATATTGGCATAGATAGGGTACTAAAAAACGAGAATATGAAAAATCGGTTAATTGATCAGGCGTTTTTTCTCTCTTTAAAATAGCTGATAAGTGATTAAGCTTTAATGGCATAATGCTGATGGGCACTGTTGATTTTTCAATAACGCTTTGAGCAAAGACATGCCAATTGAGTGTTAAACGCTCGTCATAGCCCACAAAGAGACGTATAGGAAATTCATTCTTTAGCATGAAACGGTTTTATTCTCCCATGAGACCATTGCAATTATACAAATATGGCACAACGTGAGCTAATATTATGCCACTACCGTGGTTTAGGTTAGAATTACCTTAGCGATGGACAAGCGTGATTTTGTCAGCTTAATTACTTTTAATGGTTACAAAGCGCCGAACTCGCTATTTCTCGTGTTAGTGAAAGAGTTAAAATGGGCGGTCATTCCATACCAGAAGAAACCATACGTCGGCGCTATAAAACAGGATTAAAAAATTTTTTCTCCTTATATAAACCTATAGCAGATTATTGGCAAATTCTTGACAATAGCGATGTCAATAAATTTTCCCCAATTGCTATTGGTTCTTGTTTTTTAAATGAATTAAGTATTGCAAATAAAAACATTTGGCATAAACTTCAGGAGTCTTATAATGAGCCATAAGAATGAAGTTAATATACCTAAAATACTTCAAAATCAGGATCAGGTAGTTCAAGCCATACAGATAGGTATTAAACATGCCTTATTAAAGCACAAACAAGCTGGCAACCCAGTCTGCGAATGGAAAAATGGAAAAGTGGTTTGGATTTCGCCAGAAAATATCCCTGTTGATAGTAAAAAAAATCCCGAAAACAAATAGGTATTATCAATTCTATATTTTAAATGAACTTCCATGGCAACTAAAAAAAGTACCATTGACTATATATTGGAGCAAATAGCCACCGCAGGCGTGATATCTGCTCGAAAAATGTTTGGCGAATATGCCGTTTATTGCGATGGTAAAGTCGTTGCCCTTGTTTGCGACGATACACTTTTTGTAAAACCAACCAAAGCGGGTAAAAAATTCATTGGCACCACCACAGATGCCCCACCTTATCCCGGCGCAAAACCCTATTTTCTCATTTCAGGTGAATTATGGGAGGATGCTGATTGGCTTGGTGAGCTTATAAGACTATCCGCAACAGAATTACCCTTACCAAAACCAAAAAAGAAAAAATAAGCCGTTTCGGAGTTAACCTTTTAAAAATTAAAAGATTACTTAATAAAAAGGAGGTAATAACTAAATACTCAAGCTAACCCTTCTTCTTTCTTAGAAACCGCCTGTAAAAATTGAGTCACACGAGCTTCCTCAATAAAGTTTTCTCCTTTACCTTCATTTTTAAAATAACTGCCAACGATAAAGCCATCGACTTTATCGTAAAATTGATCAATATTTCCAGGCGTTGCACCGCTACCAATGAGAATAGGAAGTGAGGAATTTTCTCGAACAATATCGACGTCTTTCAGATCAGCTGCAACGCCGGTTAATTCACCCGAAACAATCAAAGCATCGGCAAGCCCTCGCTGCTGTGCATCTTTTGCTTCAGATCCCAAGCCCCTTGAAGCAAGTGGCGCTGCGTGCTTAACGCCAACATCCGCGAAAATTAACACTTCAGATTTCAAAGCAGATCGAAGCCTGAGTGTTTTATGACTTAATCCCTGAATAATTCCTTGCTCGCTGACAATTGCATTCATATGCACATTGACTCGAATGAAAGAAGCTTGAACGGCAGTAGCAATGGCAATCGCTGATTCTCCGTCATTACGAAGTACATTGATCCCCACTGGTACATCAACCAAGCGAACAATTTCTCTCGCTATTCCACTTAGCGCAGCTATCGTCTCAGCAGGTACCCGATTAGGAAAAAAAGGCTTATCACGAAAATTTTCAATAATAAGACCATGGATGCCTTGACGCTTAAATATCTCGGCTTCTTGTAGCGCTGTCTCATAAACAGCATTCAAATTTCCTTCGTATAATGGGGCACCAGGTAACGCCAGCAAATGAATACATCCAATAATCGGCTTATTTTTTGGGAACAAGTTATAGAAATTTTTCATCAAAGGTCCTTATACAATTTAAGCTAAGCCTGTCGGAACATTTTAGCACCAACAAGCAAATTTAATTTTCAACAAAATCCAAGCTGGTTGCGAACGTTTCCTTTAATAAACAAATCGCAATAAAAGCAAAAAAGATGCTTGCTATTGAAAGGATCCCTAGCGCCAACAAAATTCCAAATTGTGGTTTCAAAAAAGTCAGAATGGCCATGAATGGGATCCCCATACTACGAACAAAATTAGGTAAGGATGCTGTTACGGTTGCTCTCAGTGCCACGCCAAGTATTCTCTCGCTCCCGCTTAAAATGGGCGTTTATCAAACGTATTTGATTTGGGGTTAACTTCCTTCGTACGTGCGAGTTCCCCAGCATTTGCAACAGCTCGTTGCCTTATAAACGGTTCTGAAGCTTGTTTGGCTGCATCCCTATTTTTAGCAACAGTAATAGCAGGACCTTGAACTTCTGGTGGACGAACCGCGCTACGCTGCCTTCTTGGTTCTATATTTTGCGCAAATTCTGTTGGCGTTTCAGACAGCATAAAATTGCTTAAATTTACCATCAGAGAACCCAATCCAGCGTTTGGTTCGGTTTGAGCAGTGTTTGTAGCAGGTGCTGCCATTAATGAATCTGTTTCGGCTGGAGATAATACCTGGTAGTATTCTCTATCAAGCTCAGTCAGATGCTTACTGGTCAATAGAAATGAAAGTGCTGAACTATTTTCCTCTTCCAGCGCTTTTTTAATCGCCTTTTCAATGAGTGATCTATTATCAAGCGCAGGAAATTTTGTTAAAAATAACTTGATGATCTCGGATGATTTTTTTCCTGCAACATACAAAAATCCCTCTTGCAACAGGCGAGGGCTATTTTCTAGTTTAAGTTTAGCCTCATCAAAGTAACTCTCTAATTCTTCACGCGTTTTAGAATCAATCGCCTGAATCAAGGCACTACTTCCACCTATCATATCTATTACCCTTGTACTAAAAATAACTGGCATTATACGACGGGTTTCTTAGAAAAGTAGCGCTTTATGTCTTTACTTTTCCACAAAAAGTTAGCTTTGTGGCATATTTAAATAATGTGACATTAAATTCATTTTATTCATTACCCTTATTGCGACCAAAGCCGAGCTTGCTTCTTGTAGCAACCTCTGGGCCCCCGGGTTTGCCCTCTCCATTTTTACGCGCCAGGTCTTTTACGCGTTCAAAAACGCCTCCCAAAAGCGGAGCACGAGATGTTTTTTCCTGGGTTTTATTTTGTTTTTGAGTAGCATTAAATTTACCTAAAGGCTCGCGCGTTTGCTGCATTATTTCTATAAATGCTTGCCTTAAAAATGCTTGTTTAGCTTCATCGTCTTTAGGGTTTTGCACCACTTTTTGAAGCATTTCCTGAGCTTGAGCTGACAAATTTCCAGAGGATCCATACTTTTGACTAAATTCTTCAAATTGTGGATCTTTTGATTTAAGTGCAACTAACATATCTATGTTTTCACTTCCCATCACCTTCTTGAGATGTTCGTAAAATGCTTTTGCTACTTCCTTTGGCGTATTATCATTCCAACCTGCCGTTGTTTTATAGAATTCAATCACTATTTGTGCATCATTATCTGATAGCTGCTTGGTTGAATTGCTTCTGCTTCTAGGTTCGTCAAGACCTGCTACCTTGTTATCACCAAAGGTTGAATTGCTTCTACTTCTAGCCTCTTGGGTCTCGTCTACATTAGTTGCAATTTTTTGCCCAAGGTTTGCCAAGCCTTGAAGTTTTGCAAGCTTCTCCTTTAATTGCTCTGGGCTTTCTACTTCTTCCTCAGAAACGGCTTCACTATTTGATGAATTATTAGAGCCAACAGGATCCCTGCTTGGCGATGATGCGGTGTCTGTGTCTTTGTTTCCTGAGTAATCATTGGAGCCTGTCTCAGCTTTCGCCATTTTCCGATTACTACCAATCATTGGCTTTGGCAAACTTATTTTTTTCGGCTTCTGGAACTGGGCTGGCGTCTCTTGGCCCCTTCTGGCCCGCGGCTGAATAACCTCTTCTACAGGAGCAGGATTTTCTGTTGGGGGGTTGGCATTTTGCGCTTGTTTAACTAAAGTCGAAAAATCTTGCTTATACGAACTATAACCTTGTATTGTGAAGCCTCCTTGAATCAACTGTTCTATGACCCTTCCTTTGATAATTGCTTGTTCTAATTCTTCTGCTCCCTTAGCACCAAATTTATCCTCATATTTTTTAATCTGAGCAAAAAGGTTTTCCATAAATGCCGCTTTTTTATCATCAGATAAAGGATCCGTCATAGCCCCCATCAGCCCAGCCATTAATTCTTCTAATCGATACCCCATACCCCTACTCCTTCACCTCTAATAGAGCCAGTGTGTTTTCACAAATGCGTGCATTTGCTCTCTTTAAAAAAGCCTGGCGATATAATTAAATAGTATGTCATGCAACTTATTTTTGGAACATTTCAATTAAAAAAGGGGGGGTAGGGACTGGGACTGACGCAGATTTAGACCACAAAGATAAAATTCATACCAAACAGAGTCAGTTGAAAAATACATTGATTCCAACAACAGCAAATCAAATTCTTGTTTTTTGCAAAAATGAATGATATATTCGCTTTTATCATGGTTCAAGTTTTAAAAGAAAACATACGAGAAAGCATTATTAATGCGGCCTTACACGATTTTGCAATTTATGGGTTTTCTGACGCAAGCATAGCGAACATTGCTAAGCGCGCGGGGATTTCTACAGGAAATGTTTATCGATATTTTTCCGATAAATTACAATTATTTGAGGCTGCTATTCCAAGATCATTTGTTCATGATTTATTAAAAAGAATAAGACAACGTGTTAAAACCTATCCCAAAGGGATAAAACCTAATGCTATTCCAGACTGCTCTAAATATTTAGCAATATCAGAAGAATTACTTGAATTTACCATCGAAAATCGTTTGCGCGTATTAGTTATATTAGAAGGAGCATCTAATACTCCTTATGAATTATTTTCAAAAAAACTGCAAACTGAATTAATAAATAATGCTATTGTTATTTTAAATGTTAACAAACAGGCAGATAATTATTCTCTTATAAGATTTTTGCTAGAACAAATTTATCAAAATTTTTTACATTCACTTGGCGCTATTTTACATCAGTATTCAAAAGCATCAGAAATACATTCAGCCTTTGAAATCATGACACGTTATCATTTAAATGGCTTATCAGAAATAATTAAGTAACTTCTTATATAAAGTAAAGCGAGGCATCTATGGCAACATTTATTTTAATACATGGCGCGTGGCATGGAAATTGGTGTTGGGAGCGTCTTATACCGTTATTAGAAGCAAAAGGACACCAAGTTTTAGCTCCAGATCTACCTGGCATGGGTGAAGACACTACACCTTTATCGAAAATAACGTTAGATACTTGGGCTCAGTTTGTAAGCAATCTTATAAAACAGCAAAAAGAAAAGGTTATTTTAGTGGGACATAGCCGAGGCGGAATAGTGATTAGCCAGGCCGCAGAATATTGTGCTGAACACATTGAATGTTTAATTTATATAGCGGCTTTTCTTGTTCCAAATGGAAAAACTTTATGGGAAATCATGCAGAATCATCCACGGGAGGCAAATCGAAAACCTGATCTTGCTTTTTCAGAAGATAAAAGATCATCGACAATCATTCCAGAAGCTGTTAAAAATACATTCTATAATACTACCTCAGAAGAATGGATTAAACGTGCCGCTTCAAAAATTGGAGCAGAGCCAATGAGTAGTTTTATGACTCCTTTGAATTTAAGGAATGAACGTTTTGGGAGTTTACCCCGAGGCTATATTGAATGCTTGCAAGATAATGCGATTCATCTTTCTGTTCAGCGGAAGATGATAGGAGACTTACCCTGTCAAGCTTTAGTTTCACTTGATACTGATCATTCCCCGTTTTACTCTGCACCCGAAAAATTAGCAGCAGAAATAATCACCATGGCAAGTGCCTTAAGTACAAAAAGAACAATGGGATTACCGAAGACTTCCATCGAAAGATGAAGCTCATCCAAAGACGGGCTAATGGTTTTTTTTTATGGCGCGCCTTCTTATTACCCCCTTAATAGTTTGATTGTAAGCTCACTCGTAATTAGTCACAAACTTGTATATATTTTGTGATATTGGAGGTTTAATCATTATACGTGTAGCGCAACATATCCGTCACAAGCTAGAAGAAATCCCTTTAGGGCAACCTTTTACCTCGAAGGAGCTTATTGGGCTTGGAGAAGAAAGCAATATCCGTAAAGTGCTTGAGCGATTGGTAAAAGAAGAAGAAATCATCCGTGTAACACGCGGGATTTACGTTCGCCCTAAAATCAGCCGCTATGTAGGACACGTTCCTCCTTCCCTAGAGGCTGTTCTAGAGACTATCTCTACTTCGACAGGGGAAGTATTTCAAGTGCACGGTGCCGAAGCAGTGCGTCAGCTAGGCTTAAGCACTCAGGTTTCTGTAAAGCCACTGTTTTTAATGAAAAACCAAGCAACAAATTATTTTAATCTCTCACGAGATGAACAAAATGAAATCCTGCAAACATCCTTTCAAGCATTAAATAAGTTTCCTCAGATTTTAGAAAAGGATATCTGGATCTGCTGGACCTTAGAAAAATTATTTTCCATGCCAAACGCACATCCAATGGCGTTTAAGGGGGGTACCCCTTTATCTAAGGTATTTAACCTCATTGAGCGCTTTTCCGAGGACGTGGACATCACCATTGATTACAAAAGCTTCAATACCGATGATCCCTTTAAGCCAAGCATTTCTAATACCAAACGCAAAAAAATCAGTGAGCAATTGAGTCAAATTCGCATGTCTCAGTGTGGGAGCTGCCTTGATGATTAAACCAAAAATTATGAAAGGTACTGAGAATACATTCCCAGACAAATTATCGAGTTTCGTTTGGATCTATTTAAGACATAAAAAATGGCATTTGGCTGGTTTTGTTTTTATCGCCCTTGTTTGGGCAATAGAGATGTCCCTTAGTCCGTATTTGTTAAAAGTAATTATTGATACCGTTGTACACTATCCTGGCGATCAAGCTAAAATGATTGCCGCCATTTTATTTCCTGCGGCTATCTATGCTTCAATGTCCATTATTATCAATTTGAATTTTCGGCTATACGATTATATAAATTTACAATTATACCCTTATATTCGAGCTGCTATAGAAAGGGATATGATTTCCTATTTGCTAAATCATTCATACACCTTTTTTCAAAATACATTCGCAGGTTCCTTAACAAAAAAAATAACTGACTTGATGGAGAACATCGAACCTTTAATAAGCATACCAAACGAATGGTTTTACCCAAGAGTCTTTGCTGCAATAATAGCCTGTATTACCCTCTCAAACGTAGTGCATCCGTTGTTTGGTATTATATTATTTTCATGGGCTTGTTTATTCGTTTTCCTTTCTTATATTGTATAAAAAG
>CAZHSJ010000101.1:0-9907 GCA_964535225.1 Uncultured Candidatus Berkiella sp.
CTGAATTGAAGATTGACTTAGATGTTAAGCTTATCAAGCTCCCAGAGCCTGATGCCAATAACGATTGTGATGCCATCTGTGTGGTTGAAACGGTTTGCGGATGTGACGGTAAAGATCCCACTGTTAAATCTGCTACCAAAGCCAGTGGCAATTTATTAGCCAATGACCAAAAAGTCGATTGTGCGACTATCACCCAAATTAAATTCGGCGATACCATTGCCACCCCAGATGCTTGTGGCGATATTCGGATCTGTGGCCAATATGGTAACTTACTCGTGCACACCTTAGGGGACAAAGCAGGCCAATACTGCTACGAACTGAAAGAAGGTGTGGTACCTCCTGAATGTGGTGCTAAAGAAGCTTTCTGCTACACCGTCGAAACCAAAGATGGCTGCAAAGATTCTGCTGAATTGAAGATTGACTTAGATGTTAAGCTTATCAAGCTCCCAGAGCCTGATGCTAAAGATGATTGTGGTTCAATTTGTGTGGTTGAAACAATCTGTAAAGGTGAAGATCCTAAAGTTAAATCTTCTACTAAAGCACAAGGCAATTTATTTGAAAATGATAAAAATATCGATTGCGCTAAAATCACGGAAATCAGATTTTGCCAAAACACTGCAACACCTAATGCGAATGGAGATATCATTCTTGCTGGCTTATATGGAACTTTAATTGTACACACAAAAGGTGAAAATGCAGGAAAATACAGTTATGAATTAAACGAAGGCGCTGTTCCTCCTAAAGAAGGCGCTAAGGAAACCTTCTCATACACTGTTGAAAGCAAAGCAGGTTGCGACGACACTGCTAAATTAAATATCGATATTGATGTAAAACAGGTTGAAATTCCCAAACCTCCTGTTTGTGATGATAAGCCCTCATGTGATGATTCTCCAAAAGGGCATCATAAGGATCCTCGTCATGGCAAAGAGGATAGATGTGACGACAAACATGATAGAGATCATCGGGATCATCGAGATCATAAAGATGGTAAACATCACGATAAAAATGACAGATGTGATGATAAACATGACAGAGATCACAAAGATCATAAAGATAACCGACATCATGGAAAAGATAATGATAAAGGAGATGGTCGAGATCACCAAAAGGAACATCAAGACTGTGATAAGGGTTGTCGCGATAAAGATAATAAACAAGATAACAGCCATAAGGAAAAGATCTGCGGCAACATCCATGAATGTGATGATAAGGGCGCCATCAATCCGCGTGACTGCAAAGTGACTAGCTTCCGATGCCATGATGAGCATAACAATTTCATTGAATGCAAACCAGGCAAGACTGTAAAAACTTGTAAAGGTGGAGAATTCACCATGCACGAGAATGGTAGCTTCACCTACGCCCATAAAAATAATGGTAAATCATTCAGTGAATACTTCGAATGCACAACCAAAGATAAAAATGGTAAAAGTGAGAAACACTCATTTGGCATTCATACAGATGATGTGAATGATAATCATCATCGTGGAGATCATCATTCTAAGGATGACAACTGTGATTACCTTGTAGATATCAGCGACATTCGAAATTGCGCTAAACTCAAGATGAAAGATCTAGGTTTAGGTAATGTTGATTTTGGCGGTCTAAAAGGATGTGGTGGAGATTGCCATGACGGAAACAATCAACAAAAGAGCTATTTCGATGCTGTATTAAATCCATGCCATAGTAATAACCATTGTGCACCATTGCCACCATTAGCTTGCCAACCTCATGGCGGTTGTGAATCCCATGCTGTGGATCAACACATACAAATGGCAACACAAGACTTACACGTTCAGAAATAAACATTAAGTTTTCCTCCTCTTTCGTAGTACTAAAGTACTATCAAAGAGGAGGTTTCATTTTTACCTATCACCATTTACTAGCCAAAAGCAGGTTTTCTAATACCAAAGTCTTATTTCAAAAATCAAAATTAGTACTATTGTCCAATACTATGTTTCCACGTTTTTATGAGAAATTAACCTTAAGACTATCTTACGAATATTCACTAAAAAGGTGAATACACACCTAAAGTGAATAATTAAACAGATAAGGTGAACTGCCATGAAAGAAAAGAACCTAGAAGAAAATCAACAACAGGCTAATGTGCAAAATGGCACGTCAACTGACAATGATGGTTCCCTCATCTCTGTAATCAAAAAATCCTTTGAGTCCTTTGGTGCAGCAGCAGGATCAAAAAAAGATGAAGCGCCTGCTGCCAAAGGGGTTGATGAAAGTGGCGCTGCTTGTAATTGTCCTCCTGAAGGTGGCGGCCAAGAAGGTGCTGATAAATCCACCTCCAAGGATTATACTGAACAAGGCTCAGAAATTATTGGGATCCCGGATGAAGAAGCAGGTGCAGGTGAAATTAATGTAGAATCTGAACCAAGACAACTCACCATCGAAGAAATTGAAAAAATGAAGGAAGCTGAAGCAGGAGGAGAAGATGATGGTGGATATGGTGAACCCATTTATATTGATTATGGACAACCGATTGGCGAAACCTCTGTACCACGTAACTTTAACATTTCAAATGAATTTGAGCGGGTTGAGAGAATTCAAATACCCCCTATATTCAATATTGTTGAACCCCCTGCGCCTCCTCCCCATGTTTGTATCCCAAGCGACCCAAAAGATGATTGTAATATCGTATTTGAAAAAGGCTTAGGTGATTGTGAATGTGACGATAAAGGTAAAACAATAGCCTGTGGCAATATTTTACAAAATGATGTATTAGGGGATTCCTTCTTATGTTCTATTACCTTCAATGGTTGCGAATATAAGCCTGATCAAAATGGCGTTATTACCGTTGATACACCAGCAGGACTACTCTTAGTTTATACGACCGATTATGGTAACCACAAAGCTGGCGACTATGTTTATACCCTTGAAGATGCCATTAATCATCCCTATGATAAGGGAAAAAATATTGTTAACGAAGAATTCACGTATAAATTATGCAACGACTGCGGCGACATAAGCTCTGCTAAATTAACTATCAAAATTGTAGACGATGTCCCCAAAGCCAACGACGATTGTACGGCCATTGTGCATGAAAATTTACCTTGCAGCCCCTGCAAAGAAAAAGTCAGTGGTAATGTACTCAACAATGACTGTAAGGGTGCTGATACGCCAGTTAGGGTTGTTTCTTTTACTTACAACTGTGGTGCAGATAAAGCCATTATTCCTCAAAGCTATGGCGTTACTTCAACCACCGTTATCACGGATCATGGTGGCAAACTTACCGTATATAGCAATGGGTACTGGTGTTACGAAGCACCTGTTGACAAAAATCCTTGTAAAGATGGTGCCTTTCACGATGATTTCACCTATACCATTAAAGATCATGATGGCGATAAAAGCTCGGCCACGCAGCCCATTTTAGTATTAGATGCGCCTGAACAGAAAAAACCAGAAGCAAATGATGATTGCAATATCGTTTTTGAAAGTGGTTTAGCTTGTGGAAGTGATAAAAGCAAACCTACTTGTGCGCAAGGCAACGTACTAGATAACGATCAAGCCAAAGGCGCCAGCATTACCTCTCTTTGCTTTGATGGAAAAACCTATACCCCCGTTAATGGTGTTATCACCGTCGATGCGGGCGTTGGCACCCTAGTATTATACACCGAATGTAAGAATGGCCATGAAGCCGGTGACTATAAATATACCCTTAACGAAAATGCAGAACATCCTTGTGAGGATGGTAAAAACAAAATTGAACAGGAATTTACCTATAAACTTTCTGAAGATTGTGGGTGTGCTTCTGATAAAGGTACTTTAACCATTAAAATTGTTGATGATGTGCCAAAAGCAGTAGACGATTGCAAAGTAACCGTTCATGAAAACTTACCTTGCAGCCCTTGTAAAGAAAAAGTTGAAGGAAACGTATTAGCTAATGATGTCAAAGGTGCGGATAAGCCAGTGCGTGTGATCTCCTTTACCTATGACAATGGTGCTAAATGCGCCACCATTGAAGAAGGCTGTTCAACAACGGTCAAAACGGCTTTTGGAGGGTTACTCACTGTCGGTAGCAATGGTGATTGGAGCTATATTCCTCATGTAACGCCTGAAGGTAAGTGTGAAACAGATGCGCCTTTCTGTGATGATTTTACTTATACGATTCAAGACGGTGATTGCGACACAAGCTGTGCCACTCAATCTATCTATGTGATAGACGAAATTAAACCAATAGAATGCGATCCTAAACCACCTTGTGAAGAGCAACCCCCTGTCTGCGCTCCAAACCCACCCTGTGATGACAAACCGCCTGTTTGTGAGCCAAAGCCACCTTGTGAAGAAAAACCACCCTGTGAAACAAAGCCACCTGTTTGTGAACCCGAACCGCCTGTTTGTGAACCCAAACCACCGGTTTGTGAGCCCAAACCACCGGTTTGTGAGCCTAAGCCGCCGGTTTGTGATGACAAACCAAGATATCACGAAGAAAAATGCGATGATAAACCTCCTCGTGATGACAAGTGCGATGATAAACCAAAACAGGATGATAAATGTAAAGTCGTTTGCGATGACAAAGATGAACGCAAAGATGATTGTGATAAAGATAAAGGATATAAAGACAACCGTCATGATAAAGAATGCGAACCTACTTGCGGTAATGTGATTAAAGATGTTTACGAGGATTGTAAAGGTTTAAGCGTTGCTGGCTTTAAGTATCATGATCAAAACAATAAACTTTGCAGCGCAAAGTGTGGCGAGTTGGTAACCACCTACTCTGGTGCTAAGTTTAGCATGGAAAAAGATGGCAGCTATAAACATGTGCAACAAGACAACAGCAAATCATTCAGTGATAAAATTTCATATACCATTAAAGGTGGCAAAGGATTTTCTGAAAAGTCAAGTTTTAGTATCCATACTAACGATATTGATGCTAAAGAAGATCACGGTAGGGATAAAGACCATCGTAAAGGCGACAAAGGTGACTATATCGTTGATATTAGCGATATCGCACCTAAGCATTCGCTTTCGATGAAAGAACTTGGTTTAAATCATAAGCTTGATAATTTACCAGGTAGCGACAATAACAACCATAAAGATCATCCAGGATTGGATGTATTAGGCGGATTTAGTGCTAAAAGCGCAAATGACAACAATCATGCTAACTCTCACGGGCTGCCTTTAGTTGCCGTAGAGCATGGTGGGGCACAACTTGAACAGCAATTTGCTCAGGTAAACCATGAAACTCATGTCGTGAAGTAAATCAGTCTTTTTTTAAAAGCGGGCATAGCCCGCTTTTTTATTTTAGAGAGGCAAGTGTTTTATGTAGCGTTTTATCAAAACTCGCCATAAAATTATCAAGGTATTTAATCATTTCTGGATTTGCCGCATATTGCGGCACTAAAATGCTCCACGATTTAACGGTAGCAGCATCTAGGGTGAGTACTCCTTTTTCAAATAAACTCAACTGGGTTAAAATTATACTCGGACAAGCGGTAAAATAAAAGGTAAGCCCTGTGTGCCATTGTGTTAGCGTTTCATCTTGAATATCTAATATTTTTTCTTCATCAGGAATAACCGACAAATAAATTCTAAGTTCGGACCAATCATGTTTAGCATGCAAGATTTCATCTTCCACAACTTTTAGAAATGTTCCTTGTAGCGCGCGGGGAAGCGCAGAGACTTTTTTCTTTATATCATGTTCACGAATGTATTTTTCACGATATTCATCAACAAAGCTATGAAAGTACACGCCCCGCATAAAAGGGGTTGTTTGTGCATAGACTTTTTCTAAGGTAACGTCTTGGTAATGGGTTTGGTTTCGCTTGACCACGCCAAGGTACCTGATATCAGGGAAAACCGTACCTAATAGAAATAGCTTTTTTTCCTGCTCACTATACTCTTGAGCAAAAAAGCTAAGCCATTTATTGCCCAGCGCAATATGCATTGCCGGACCAGCTGCTTGCGCGACAGAAGATAGTAAACCAACTGCCATTGCAATGATAAGATATATCTGACGCATTTTATGCTTATTCTGATTATAATAAGTTGTATTTCTTATAATAATCTAGTATGAAGTCACTTTCAAATTAGTAGTAGAGTAGTTTAAGTACTATGCGCAAGTTAATGTTTTCCCTTTTCTTTTGTTTACTTAGCTTCCCCCTTTTTGCAGCAGAACAGCTTGTTGTACTTTATACCACGTCATGGTGCAGTCACTGCAAAGCTGTTAAAGCCTATTTAAATAATTTACATATTGACTATACCAATTACGATATTGAAGCCTCCGATATTGCCTGGCAAAAATACGAAGCCCTTGATGGAATCGGCGTGCCCTTAATTTTTGTTGGCAATCATCGCATTGATGGTTTTAACAAGGCCGCTTTAGAGGCTGCTTTAAAAGACTATGGATTAATTCCATAAAAAAATCATCAAAGAGCAGGGACGCCCTTTATGAAAACGATGTTCACCTTGGTGTGTTGCCTAATGGCATTGCCAATTTCAGCTAAAACGTTACATGCCAGTTTATTAGCTATTTATCAAGAAAATCGACACACGTTTTTATGTGAACAACCCTTTAACAAGCTAGGCAAGGCTACAGTTAAACTTTGTTCACGCTGCCCCAAAAGTGAAGCCGCGATTGTTTTCATGCCCATTGTTCCCTTACAAAAATTAGCAAGCGAATTACGTTGTTATAACGATCATATTTGTATCAATAAAAATGGTAATACTTTTAAAGGATTGCGATGCTGTTTTGAGCAAGATCCTTTTTACAAGGCAGCAAGCTTAGATCTACATAATTTTGTACCTGAGCTTACCATGATAAAACAGCAACGACGCAGCTATACCTTCTCAGCGCT
This sequence comes from Uncultured Candidatus Berkiella sp., assembly GCA_964535225.1. Taxonomy (GTDB): domain Bacteria; phylum Pseudomonadota; class Gammaproteobacteria; order Berkiellales; family Berkiellaceae; genus Berkiella. The sequence goes on from CAZHSJ010000101.1 coordinate 6,807, forward strand.
TAATGAGGCCCCCTCTCCTTCTTGTCAGTTACATATCGATAAGAAAAAAAGGCTAATCCACGCCCCAACGCAGCTTCGGGGAATGATTGCAAGAACCACCCTTTATATGCGTGATAAATATCACTTTAAACTGAGTGAGGAAGAAACATCGCGCTACCAATCATGGCACAGACAATATCCCCCAACGCAATGGGAAAAAGAGCGCAATGAAAAAATTGGTGCGCTACAGGGGAATAAGAATCATTATGTTCGCTAGGGGGTGCAAAGCAGTAACGTGCATACCTTATGAGGGTACAGAAAGAAACTTATACTGCCACCTATCATAGGCCGTATCCACATCGTCCTTTAGCTTAAAAATAGCTCTTGCATTAAACATTCTCTCTACCAACACTTCAAAGGGGGCCTTTGCGTTTGATGTGCCTACTTTGGGAACAAGCGATTGTAAACGTTTCAGTGAGCTGATATCTCCATGACAGGCTCTATCTGCCAAATAATTAAAATGCCTATCTAATTTTTGATAAATTTTTGCTGCAACATTTTCATATTCTTGTTCAAAAAATGCCTCCATTGACGATTGTGATTGCGGCCCATTCATTTGCAAAACAATGTCTTGAGCTTGTATTAAAATAATACTTTTTGCTTTTTGTCTTGCAGCAGCTTTTAACTTACTATTTAGTTCTTTGGCTCTTTGCACATTTTTGCGCGCAGCGGATGCATTAGCATTTTGCACGGAGTTAATGGCAAACAATAAAATTGCTTTCGCAGCTAACCCAAAGGCAGCCCCAACACTTAAGGCAAAAAATAGGGTGTCAAAGTTGATTACAACTTGGCTAGAAAATTGACTTGCAATCAATAAACCGCTTATAGCAATAACTGCGCCACCGACAGTTTGCGCACTTAAACGATAAAGCAATTTCCCAATCTGACCTTGATATTGCGGTGCTTTGGTATAAACGCTACCGACAATTGTTCCAAAGACAAAGCCAACGGGTCTAAATAAATAATAGGCAAGATCACCAGCTAATCCTTGCCCGATCGTTATTCCGGTGCATAGTTTAATTACTTTCTCAACCCAACGATGAGCAAAAAATTTACCCACAAACGGTAGCGCTTTAAAAGCATGGTCGTAGATTAAATTGAGGCCATTAGGAATAAAACCTAGCAAATGTTTTGATAGATCTTCCACGATATAAGCATAAACCTTTGCAACCAGTAGTAGATTGATTGCAAAACTGTCATTTTTTGCCTCTGGATTAGTCATATAACTCTCTCCGTCGCTCGCCTCTGAATTTAGGATCCGCTATAGTTCTGATTAAGATCACCTGCATTAAGTTTACTTTCATGATTGAAATTAATGATCTCTGTTTTGACTATCCCGGCAAACGTGCGATTAATCACGTTTCACTTACCATATCACCGAATACCATCACTGCTCTAGTGGGTCCAAACGGCGCAGGCAAAACAACCTTACTTCGATGTATGGCAGCATTAGAGCTCCCGATGCATGGCACAGTTAAAATCCATGGCTTTGAAACCGATCGATTTCCACGAAAAGTACATCAGGTGTGTAGTTACCTTTCAGACTTTTACGGGATGTACAATCAACTCTCCGTCAAACAGAATTTACTTTTTTTTGCCAAAAGCCACCATTGTAAAGAAAATATCGATTCAGCTGTGGAAGAAACCGCTAAGCGTTTACAAATCTGGGAATATAAAGATACTCCCGCAGGCAAGCTTTCACGCGGTTTACGCCAAAGGCTGGCGATTGCCCAAACGATTATTCACAAACCTAAAATACTTTTGTTAGATGAGCCCGCGGCAGGTCTTGATCCTGAAGCTCGGTTTCACTTATCAAAGCTCATGCTCACCTTACAAAAAGAAGGCATTACCATTATTGTCTCTTCGCATATTCTCTCTGAGCTTGAAGATTACTCGACAGATATGATTGTTTTGCAAGAAGGAAAGCTCATTAATCATAGTACGCTCGTTCAACAAAATAATACCAGCGCGTTAATTACTGTCAAAATAGAGTTTGCCCAAGAAGCGACCAACTTTAACAATGTCTTAAACGAATTGAACCATGTCAAAATAAAATCTCTACAAGGCAAAGTGGCCATTGTGGAATTAGAAGCAAATCAACTATCTCAGCAAGTGCTGCTCAAAACGCTGATGAATAAAGAACTTCCGGTTGTTAGCATCACCGAACAAAAGCAGCGGATGCAAGATGTTTACATGACACTATCTGAACAACATAAAGAACAAAATAAGAAATCTAAAGATAAACCTAATAAGGAATGATATTGTGAGTATTAACCCTGAGTTACATCGCAATATATGGCTGGATTTTACTTTTCACCGCATTATTATTGCGCCACTCGTTATTTCTTTATTTTGTTATCTCTTTTACCTAACGGGAGGGGCAACCAGTAGTGCTAGTGTTGCTTTCAATCTTGCCTGCTTATTTATATTCATTTGGGGAACCAAATGCGCAGCTGAAACAGTCTTAGATGAAATTACCAACTCAACCTGGGACTTTCAGCGCCAATCCTCTATCTCCCCTTGGGAAATGACGTGGGGCAAACTAATAGGGTCAACGCTGTTTAGTTGGTATGGCGCGCTTATCTGTTTATTTTTATATTTTAGTTTTAATCTTCACAAGCCTGAAAGCCTCTTTGGTTTTCATTTTGGTTCCTCTTTAAGTGTCAGCCACGAATTGCTCCTGTTATTTATAGGTGGTCTATTTACCCAAGGCCTGGCTTTATTACTTAGCCTACAGAGCTTAAACCAAACTCGAAATGATAAAATTAATCGTTCATTTTTCTATTTCGTCTTAGCCGCAGTTTTAGGCATGATGGTAACAAGATTTGTCTTTAGTGCCGCAAAAGAAAGCGGAGTAACTATTCCGTGGCATGATTTTACCTTTGATTTAGCACCGTTTGCATTTTGGTCGTTAGTGATTTTTCTTGGCTGGACTATCGTCGGGTTACAACGCTCCTTTTGTAGAGAATTACAATATCAAAATATGCCTTGGGTATGGGCATTATTTAATCTCTTTTGTATCATCTATTTCTCAGGACTTATTCCTGCTGAAAAAATTCCAC
>CAZHSJ010000102.1:0-9853 GCA_964535225.1 Uncultured Candidatus Berkiella sp.
GCTCATCAGGCCCGGTAAATGTCGTTTACCATCGGTATGCTCACATAAAAGATCGCCAGCTTTGCAAACGCCTTGAAGTGATGCATCCATCGGGATTGGCGCAAGATTTTGCGTTAAATAAGCGTAAAGTGAAGTTATTAAACCAGAATTAATTGGACCATCGCTTGCCATATTGAACCTCTCAAAAAATACCTTTGTTATGAATAAACCGATTAAGGCTGTGATTGTAGATTGTTTTGTTATTTAATCAACACAAATTGGTGAGTCGCTGATAATAGGTCTTTAGCAAGAGATGAGTGGTATTTTATTTTAAGGCTATCCCTAAGTTTGGAGGAAGTTGCGAGCACGATGAGGTGCGTGAGAGAGGGCGGTGAGAAAACTGAGGCACATACACAGGGGTGTTTTGTCCTAATTTCTCATCATAGGCATCGCTAAGATCTCTTGTGCTTTGAACGTATTTTTCAAAAAAATCTTGCCAATATTGTATTTGATGCAGCAGTGGTTTTAGGCAAATTACTGTGCTAAGGAGTTCAACAATATTATTATCAAATAAAGAGAAACAGAAATTCACGCTATGTTGATAAACCAAGGACAAATTGAACACCAATAAAAAACCTTGGAGGACAATAAATAAATTCGTTAGCATTTGTGAATAACGCCGAGTAGTGGATGAACGAACTTGATTTAACGCCCAGATTTCGGTGGTATCCTCAAGTGTTGCTAAAAAATCGTTTAAAGTCTGGTATAAAATTGCTTTAATTAATTCTTGCGCAATTAAGCTTGCCGCACCTAATAGGCTAACGCCACAAAGGGCACTAATAATAACAACGCTATAACAAAAAATTTGTTTGGCGGTATCTAGTTTATTTTCTTGTATGTGCTCAATCATTTCTTGACAATAAAAATGAATAAGAACATTTAACGTTAAATCGGGGACCAAACTCAGGGGGTTTTCAGCGCCGCTGCGTTTTTTTAGAAACTTGTGATAATCACGCCATTCTCTGAATAGGTTATGATCTTTGGCTAAGCCAAAATCAATCATCTGTGCTTTTTTATAGTTGTAGATAATAAAATTAGCTTGATGGGGATCATTATGCGCAATGCTGTTACGGTGCAATTTTCGCAAAGCGCGAAAGCATAAATATTCTATTTGTGGGTGCTGAATTTTATTAATATTCCATTCTGGTTTCCCTTTAAGGTATTTCATTAGGATATACATTTTATGGCGCACACCATCATGCTTGTAGCCAATAAGCAGATCTTGTTTTTGTAAGTATGAAATTTCTTTGTAGGCTAATCGCACTAAGTGATGATGGGGTAAGCTAAAATTTTTACTTTTACCTTTAAGATCAACCACCTTGCAAACCATAAATCCGCGGCTTAAGGGATCTGAAACCAGATAAGCGCTACCAAAGCTACCCTGGCCTATTTTTTGTTGATTTTTAAAATCTATGTTGATTGTTTGCTGATCTTTTAAGCGCACAATAGAGACGGCAGAGAGTTGCGATCGCATGTTGCTTGCAGTCCATTGCAAGAAGCATTATTGCTTTGCTTAGCATAAAGAAAGCAAAAAGTTTAAGTCAATAGTTTGGCTGCACTAATAGTAAACTACTGATAAAATATCTATAGTTTTGCTTTAGTGAGATTTCTTTTCTCATCAAACGCAAGCGTTAAAGCATCTTCTTGTCGGGCAGACGGTGTTTTTTGCTGAACGAGATATGTGTTAAATTCGCTAACCTCTTGGGGTTCAGGAAAAGGACCGAATTGTTCAACCCATTGATCTCGAATTTTGATGAGATCTTCAAAACGATAAGTGGTACGACGGGGACCTTGAGCTGCCATGTTACTCTCCTTAAGATTCTACTTTGGTTTTAACTTTTTTAGGGTTTAATAGCGGGGCGAGAAATTGTCCGGTATAAGAGCCCTTGGTTTTGGCGACTTGCTCTGGGGTGCCACACGCGATAATGCGCCCGCCTTTGTCGCCGCCTTCGGGGCCAAGATCAATCACCCAATCTGCTACTTTTATTACGTCTAAATTATGTTCAATAATAATAATGGTGTTGCCAGAGGATTGTAGGTGAAACAATACATCCAGCAATTGTTTTACATCATGAAAATGTAAACCTGTGGTAGGTTCATCTAACACATACAGTGTATTCCCGGTGTCGCGGCGAGATAATTCTTTTGCCAATTTAATCCGTTGTGCTTCACCGCCTGAGAGCGTCGTAGCACTTTGGCCTAACTTAAGATAGGTTAATCCCACATCCATGAGTGTTTTTAATTTTCGCTGAATCGGTGGAATTGCGCTGAAGAATTCATAGGCATCTTCTACCGTCATTTCTAGCACTTCGTGAATATTTTTACCTTTGTAATGCACTTGTAACGTTTCGTCGTTATAACGCTTACCTTTGCACACATCGCACAATACATAGACATCCGCTAAGAAGTGCATTTCTACTTTAATTAAGCCGTCGCCTTCGCAGGCTTCACAGCGCCCCCCTTTCACGTTAAAGCTAAAGCGCCCCACTTGATAGCCGCGGCTTTTTGCCTCATTGGTGCCGGCAAATAAATCACGAATATGCGTGAAAAGCCCTGTATAGGTCGCGGCATTAGAGCGGGGTGTGCGGCCAATCGGACTTTGATCAATACCAACGACTTTATCTAAATGTTCAAGCCCGTGAATTTTGTCGTAAGGGGCTGTATGTGAAAGACCTGCATGATTTAACACATGGGCAGCAACAGGGCATAAAGTGTCATTGACTAAGGTCGATTTGCCTGAGCCAGATACGCCCGTCACACAGGTCATTAAGCCAATAGGAAATTCTACTTCCAAATTGTGCAAATTATTTCCTTTAGCGCCCGTAATTTTAACGGTTTTTTCTGGGTTAAAGGGGCGCCGTTGGCTAGGTACGGGAATAGATAATTTGCCGCTTAAATATTGTCCGGTGAGAGAGCCTTTTGCTTTTGTAATTGCAGCAGGTGTGCCTTGCGCAACAATTTCGCCACCATGAACGCCTGCGCCGGGCCCAATGTCCACAATATGATCGGCCATTAAAATGGCTTCTTCATCATGCTCGACTACAATGACGGTGTTCCCAATATCGCGCAAATGTTTTAAGGTTTTTAAAAGGCGTGCGTTATCGCGTTGATGTAGTCCAATAGAGGGTTCATCTAAAATATACATCACCCCAACCAGCCCTGCCCCAATTTGGCTGGCCAAGCGAATGCGTTGTGCCTCTCCGCCTGAGAGTGTTTCTGCGGTTCGACTTAACGTGAGGTATTCTAAACCGACGTCCACCAAAAATTTTAAGCGCTCTTTAATTTCTTTTAATAGTTTATCGGCAATTTCTTTACGCTTCCCAGTTAATTGTAGCTTTTCAAAATAAGCCAAACAATCGCCGATGGACATAGCGCTAATATCAGGTAGCGATTTTTTACCAATAAACACAAAACGGGCCTCGAGACGTAAGCGTGATCCTTCGCATTCAGGGCAGGGTTGATGTGCTAAATAACGTGCCAGTTCTTCACGAATAAAATCTGAATCGGTATCACGATAACGTCTTTCTAAATTCGGAATAACGCCTTCAAAAGGATAGCGACGTCGTTTTGTTTCTCCACGCTCATTGGTATAGGAAAAGGCGATTTCTTCCTCACCAGAACCATACAGAATGAGGTGTTGAATATCTTTGGGTAAATTTTTATAAGGTGTATCAAGATCAAACCCATAGTGTTTACTTAAGGATTTGAGCATGCTGAAATAGTATTGATTTCTTCTATCCCAGCCTCGCACAGCACCGCACGCCAAACTCACGTCGGGTAAATGAACAACACGTTTTGGATCAAAAAATTGTTTAGAACCTAAGCCATCGCAGCTTGGGCAGGCACCTGCTGGGTTGTTAAAAGAAAATAAACGTGGTTCAAGCTCGGGTAAATTGTAGCCGCATTCAGGGCAGGCATATTTGGCAGAGAAGATCACTTCTTTTTTGCTATCAACCCAGTGAATTCTGGCTAAACCATCGCTTAACTTTAAGGCAGTTTCAAAAGAATCTGCCAAACGCGCCCGCAGATCAGGGCGCACCTTGATTCTATCAACAACCACTTCAATGGTATGTTTTTTACGCAGATCTAATTTAGGGGCATCATCAATATCATACAGTGTGCCATTAATGCGTACGCGCACAAAGCCATTATTTTTTAAATGATCTAAGGTATTGATATGTTCGCCCTTTCTATCGCGCACCACGGGCGCTAGCAACAGGGCTTTGGCATCAAGTGGTGCTTGCAGTACATGATCCACCATTTGGCTCACCGTTTGCGCTTCCAGGGGAATATCATGATGAGGGCAACGTGGTTGACCTGCCCTAGCATACAACACTCTTAGGTAATCATATAACTCAGTGACGGTGCCTACCGTTGAGCGTGGATTGTGTGAGGTAGTTTTTTGTTCAATCGAAATGGCGGGGGATAAGCCTTCAATATGATCCACATCAGGCTTTTCCATCACCGACAGGAACTGTCTGGCATAGGAAGATAAAGATTCTACATATCGCCGCTGGCCTTCAGCATACAAGGTATCAAAAGCTAAGGACGATTTGCCCGAGCCAGATAGCCCGGTGATAACGATGAGTTGATCGCGGGGCAGGGTTAAATTAACCGATTTAAGGTTATGTGTGCGTGCACCCCTAATACTTATCTTATCCATATGGTTCCCAGGTAACGAACAAACTTGCTAATATACGATCATTTGAAAATCAATGCTAATTTTGAGGACTACATTTCTTGGATCCTAAGGTAATGACAGTCACAGAGATAAAGGGTACCCTCATTTTATCTTTGATCTTTGCTAGCCGCATGTTGGGCCTTTTTATGGTCCTTCCCGTGCTTTCTCTTTATACGGCGACTGTCCCGCAGGCCACGCCCTTTTTAATTGGGATAGCGGCGGGGATCTATGGGCTAACGCAAGCCTTGTTTCAATTTCCTTGTGGCATATTATCGGACTACTTTGGACGCAAGCCCTTAATAATGGCAGGGTTAGTTATTTTTGTTTTTGGAAGTTTGGTGGCTGTCTTTTCTACATCTATATGGGGATTGATCATAGGCAGAGCGATACAAGGTATGGGGGCGATTGGTTCGCCCATTCTCGCGTTGGTAGCAGATAGCACGCGAGAAACAGTCCGCACGCGCGCGATGGCCATTATTGGGGTAAGTATTGGTTTTACTTTCGTTTTAGCAATTGTGTTGGGGCCGTTGGTTGATAGTGCACTTGGCTTGTCTGGGATCTTTTTGTTTTCTGCTGTTTTGGCAAGTGCAGGGATTGGGTTATTATTTTTCTTAAAGCCCACAAGTGCACCCCCCCCTATTTCTCTTAAGGGGCAATTTGCGCTCTTAATGAAACAGTCGCAAATGTGGCGTTTAAATATCACCATTTTTATTTTGCATGCCATTTTAACGGCCGCTTTTTTAATATTTCCTGCGCATATAGAAGAGGTCACCGAACTGACTTCAAGTGATGTGTGGCGTTTTTATTTACCTGTTTTAGTTATTTCTGTTTTATTGGTGGCGCCACTTTTACGCTATGCAGACGATGCAAAATGGCAAAATTATTTAATGAAATCAGCGCTCATAATGCTAGGGCTGTCGACCTTACTTTTTATTAGTACAACTCACGTAATTATGCTGTATATGTTAGCGACATTATTTTTCTTAGCATTTAATTATTTGGAAGCAAGTTTACCTGCCATGGTATCGCGCATCGTACCAAAGACGAGCAAAGGCGGTGCGTTAGGTGTATACTCTTTTTCACAATTTTTAGGCATGTTTGCCGGTGGCGCCTGCGGTGGGATAGCTCATCAATGGATTGGGCCTTTTGGCATAGGTGTTAGTTGTTTACTTTTAACAGTAGCAGGATGCATGTTGTTATCAAATAGGGGGCTTGTATGGCAAGAGGAATTAACAAAGTAATTTTGGTGGGAAACTTAGGCGCAGATCCTGAAGTGCGCTATATGCCAAGTGGTGGTGCTGTTGCGAATATTACCATTGCGACCAGTGAAAGCTGGAAAGACAAACAAACGGGTGAGCAGCAAGACAGAACCGAATGGCATCGCGTGGTGTTTTTTAATCGCTTAGCAGAAATTGTGGGTGAGTATTTACGCAAAGGCGCGAAAGTGTATGTGGAAGGCAGCCTACGTACCCGTAAGTGGCAAGATCAAGCTGGCGTTGAGCGTTACACCACAGAAATTGTGGCAGCTGAAATGCAAATGCTGGATAGCCGCGGTGGCGCGCCAAGTAATGCACCAGCGCATCAGGCGCAATCTTCACAGCCTCCCATGTCAGCGCCTGCTCCAGCAAGTGTGAGTGAAGAATTTGATGATGATATACCTTTCTAGAGGATACCATTAAGATATTTGTTAATTTTTAAATGATAGCCCTTAATTAAAGGGCTTTTTTTTGAGTGAATTTAATTCCAAAGGGAGAGAAAAAGAATGCGCGATTTAGATATTACAGAAATACAAGAAGTACACGGTGCAAAATTTAATGTGATTAAAGTAACGCCTTCAGTGATTGAAATATTGGTTACTAATTCTTCGCGCTACGTGAGCGCAGGCACTTTTGGGGGGCATCGCTTAAATGTTATTTTATATCCTAACGATGTGTGCGATTTATCCGACAACTCCTTAGGGTATGATCTCTCCCAGCCTTTTTTTCATAATGGCCATAAAGTCATTGCCGTCCCAGTTGATGGTGGGCATATTTACCAGTTTTTATTTGATGAGGGTTGATCAACCCTACCAAATGATCAAACTTACAGAGTGCGCTCATCATGGCATACTCCCATAGTAGCCACTATGCTTAATCTTATCGCTATTGATTAGGCCTCTAAGCATGGATTTCAATACTTACATGGATTGTTGCAGCGCCAATTACCAACGCATGGTCAAGATCTTGCCTAAGCAGTATACCCAAGGCACATATATATCCAGGGAAATGGGAAATGCCGGCGAGTTGCTTATTGAGCTCGTGCAAGCGCATGCGCATACCGAAACGTTTAATGTCCAATTTAATAATGCCCACCTGAACGCTTTTCTTGCTAACATCGATATTCAAGTCAACATTTACCACGATGCCAGTCTCTTGGAAGTAACCGCCGTTAGAGACAATCAGGGCAAGTTGCAGTTTTTTGGTAATCCGCAAACTGCTAAAACCATGCCTTATTGGGAAAAATGGCAGATGAACCAATTGTTTGGAGATATTCTCGCTTTGTGTCTTAAGCAAAAGGCTTAACATTGCCTTTATGGGCTTAAGTTTTGAACACAATCATTCTAAATATCTTTTTTGCCAATGAAGATATAAATTCTGTACATGCTCACAGAGGACTTCTTTTGTGGGGAAGTCGGCAGGGTTAATCGCATCATAGACATAATAATTAGCACGTCTATTTTGTGAGGTTAAAATCATCCAGAGTTTATATAAAAGATGCTGGTTTTGCCACTCAAAGTCCTCTTGGGCTTCATAATGCAAAAACACAGGTACAATCGGCACCCCTGTTTGCATCGCAACTTCAAAGCCACCATAACGAAAGGGGATAAAAATACGCCTTCCCTTGCAGCCGCCTTCAGGATACAGGCCTACATTTGCCTTTTCTGATAGAGCTTGTTTTAGGGTTTCTTGTGCGGCAATGCGTGAATCTTTTGAATCACGCTCTACATAAAAAGTGCCAACCGCTTGACTGATCCGTCCCACAAGCCACCAATCTTTCACTTCAATTTTGGCAAGGAAATAGACATCGAACAAAGCGGACATGCCTAAATCCTCAAATGCCGAAGGGTGGTTGCCCATCAACATATAGTGCTCGGGAAGCGGTTGAATATTTTTTTGATGTAAGAAAAGCTCTACCCTCAAGGCACGAATAAAAACCCAGCACCAATAGCGAAACAATTTTCGGTACCATTTTCCTAAATATTTCTTGGGTATAAAGCTCAAAAGATAAAGTAACGCTGTCATCGCGATCAGATCGAATAAACCGATAAGGAAGCGTAATAAGGTAAGCAAGGATAAGATCATAGGGTTTATCAGTAGGTTGCTTATACCTTTAGTTTAGCAGCATTATAGGCCCCAATCGCGCAGGGGCAGCATTCAGGTAAAGTTGGTTGGCTTGACCTTGGGGGATGGCGTGGGTACGTCTTTGGCAACCTTTTTTAAGGCGCTTTGCTGTTGCTGGTATTTGACCAATAAAGCGCGCGGCATGGTGGGGATTTTTGCTTTACTAAAATCGCTTGGGTTTTTTTCTGTTGTAAATTGCGGGGAATTGGGTATTACTCTTGCTTGTGGCATTACCTCGTCAGGATTTTTTCCTTGCAAAATAGCAATGCTACGCCTGTCAGCAAGGGTTGTTTTTTTAGGCGTCGCTTTGCTGGGGGATACCACATGCACGGTTTGCAATCTTTGCATTTTACGCGGAGACAAGGCAGTTTGTGTAGGCGCGACAATATGTTGAAATTTTTCTAAATGGTCTTTTTTCTCACCGGGCAGGGCCTCAAAATTGGCAATTAAAGCATTTTGGTGCGCTATCAAGGTGGCCTGACAAGTGAGTAAGGTTTCGCGATCCTTGGCACTCAAGGTTTCTTTTAACGATTTATCGATAAGCTTTAAGGTTTTTTTGATTAAATGAAAAGTTGAGCCACCTTTTAAACTATGATCCTTGCCTTTTATTAAATTTCCGGTATGCACTTCATAAAGGCCCGTTGCTGCGCTATGCAAAAAGAAATCGGGATTTCCCTGTCCGCTTGCATTACGTTGTGTTGGGTGAGAAAAAATAAAGCTAAAGGAAGAGAAAATAGCTTTTTTAAGTTTTTCGTCGAGCAATGCTACGCGGTTAAGAAATGCCTCACAAGGCATGGAGATCATGACACGTTTTTTAGTGGGACTGACAACACTACCTAATGTAAAACGAGCTGGTTTTTTAGGGGAACTAACGGGCGTGGTGGGAGACTTAAACTCAAGAGACATATGACATTCCTCAAAAAATTTAGTGCCTCCTAGCAAGGGTAATTTCCTATGAATAGGGAGCATTGTAATGAAACTGACGTTAGCTTTCAACAGGAAAAGGGATTAGCCAAAGCTGCGGTGAATAAGGGAAGGGACTGCTTTTAATTTGGCATTCGGGCATAAAAATACGGCCAACGCGGATTCCGTAAAGTAAAATCGGACATTTTCCGTGATTTCTCCTAAAGGACGATAACACACCGTCATGGATTCTTGGCGAGGAGTGTTATAGACATTCACCCCGATTTTTTCCAAGGCAGAAGTCAGTTGGCCAATTATAAAGCTATTATCCAATCGGGGGTTTACACGGACATGATTTAATTCAAATAATACGTTTTGCATCGACGTGCGGAAATTATTTACAGGGTAAATAATACCCTGAGAGAGCGATTCAACGTGCACACATTCGATGATATGCAAACTTTCATTAAGGACAAATTCATAGATATCAGCCTGCTTTTTAGGCGAGACCCGTGTAGCGTTGATTAATATTTCAGTTGCGGTATAAGTGCTCATATTACTCAAGCTCGGCTTGCTTGAGACAAACTTTAGAAGGGAGCCTGAAATGGCCAAAGTAAAAACACAGTACACCTGTAATGATTGTGGGGGAGTAAGCCCTAAATGGGTGGGACAATGTCCAGATTGCGGCCAATGGAACACCCTTACTGAAGTGGCGATGGTCAAAGCCTCTGCCTCCCGGTGGCAAGGCTATGCGGGGGCGCAGGACGCCACGATGATGGCATTACCGGAAGTGACCGCACTGGCAACAAGTCGACTCTCAACCGGCCTAGCTGAGCTTGATCAGGTCTTA
>CAZHSJ010000103.1:0-9821 GCA_964535225.1 Uncultured Candidatus Berkiella sp.
CCAGGGATGGACATCCCTGGGTAGGCGTACAAATGTAGGGTGGGCTAAGCCCTTGGCGAGCCCACCTTCAGGAGTGCGAGATTAACCAAAAACCGCATGTCCAACGCCTGCCCCAGCGGCATAAACGCCTGAAGCAATGGATGAACCAGCATAGTACAACCCATTACCAACGGCCGCGCCGCCAAGGTAAAGCCCATAGCCCACGTAGTAAAGCGGTGTGTAAACAACAAAATACACCGCTGCGCCCACAGCGGCACCGACCGCAATAAATGGACCGCTACAAACCCCTGCAGACATACCTGCTGCGGTAGCATAGCTTGCCCAAAACTTGTTCCAACCTGACATATCTTCAAAAGACTCGCCACCAGAAACAAAACAAAGTTCATTATTGGTAAGATCACGCATGATATATATCCCCTAACTGCTGAGATAAAATAAGGGATGTTACTGAAAAAAAAATAGATTACCAGTCAAAATTTCCCTTTCTTACTGTAAATGGGGTTTTGCGATGTATTCCGCAGACTGCATTTCAGTTAGCCTGCTAATTGTTCTTTGGAACTCAAAGCTATGCCGTTTTCCTTGATACAACAAGGTAAACGGCTCTTGTGCCGATAAAATCAAGGTAACATGACGCTCATAAAATTCATCCACCATACTGATAAAACGCAAGGCAATATCCTCTTTATCTTCTGACATTACTTCAACGTTACTTACGATGATTGTCTTAAAACTGCGAGCAATTTCAATGTAATCTGGTGTGCTTCTGGCACTTTTACACAGCGCCTCGAAACTAAACCAGGCAACACTGGGAGAGCAAAACACCGTTTTAATTGTTCTATCGTTAATGACCAATTCTTTGCTTTGTGCGCGCTCAACTGGGGCAAGTTGATTAAAACAATCCAATAACGCACGATTGGCATGTTCATCTAAGGGGTAATAATAAAGTGCGTGCGATAAGTGTTTTAATCGATAGTCATCTTGGCCTTGAATTTCTATTACATGTGTATGTTGATGGATAAGATCTATTGTGGGAATAAATTTTTCGCGCTGCAAACCGTTGGCATATAATGCTTGGGGCGCTAAATTGGAGGTTGCTAATAAGGTTACGCCATGATGAAATAATTGCTCAAACAATTCGGTCAAAATCATCGCATCGGCAATGTCTTTCACGTAAAACTCATCAAAACACAGCACCCAATATTGTTCTGCAAATTCTTTAGCAATTAGCTTGAGCGGATCTTTAACGCCTTGATGTCGCGTTAGAGCGTGATGAACATATAACATAAAATGATGAAAGTGCAGGCGTGTTTTTTGCGAAAAGGGAATTGTTGAATAAAAGAGATCTATTAAAAAAGTTTTACCCCGACCAACGCTTCCCCATAAATATAGCCCTTTCACAGGCACTTGTCGTAAACCTAAACTACGAAACAAGCTAATTTTTGCTAAGGAAAGAAAATCGTTTTTTGAAAGGAGTAGCTGATAAATCTGTTCTAGTTCTTGCACGATTTCTATTTGCGCCGGATCTTCCGATATTTTACCGTCAGCAATGTATTTTTGATAAAGCTTAAGTGGGCCCATTCTTACCCTATAATTAAATCTTCAACCAATGAGCGTAGCACCACCAACTTACCATGAAAAAAATGGGAAGCTTCGGGTATTTTGTGTAAAGTAAAATGCGTTTGAAGCCGTTTTCTATTTTCAAACCATGTAATAATTTCAGAAGGTGAGATCACCTCATCCTTCATTGGCGCAATCACCTCCCAGGGACAATCAATTTTCCCAAGTGAAGCGTGCGATAGAATCGTTACAGCCGGAGCAACACTAAAAAGCTGTTTGCATTTAACTTGCGTTGCCCCCATCGCCGCAATATAGGCGCCGAATGAAAAGCCCGCTAAATAAAGGGGAAGACTAAACTCAGATTGTGCCCATGCAATCACAGCCATTAAATCATCCACTTCGCCAATGGCATCCCCATATTGGCCTTCGCTTTTACCCACACCGCGAAAATTAAAGCGGATGCTATAAATGTCTTTATGAAAGAAGGCGCGGGATAAAGTGTGAACCACTTTGTTGTGCATAGTGCCTTCGTGTAAAGGATGAGGATGACAAATAATGGCCACGCCTTTTGCTGCTGCTTTGGCGCTTAGCGTGAGGCATTCTAAGCGGCCTGTGGGGCCAGAAATAAAAAGGGGATTTTCGTCAGACATTTTAAGACCCTCACCCTAACCCTCTCCCGCACACGGGAGAGGGGAGAGAAATTTATATCCTAACCCTCTCCCGCACACGGGAGAGGGGAGAGAAATTTATATCCTAACCCTCTCCCGCACGCGGGAGAGGGGAGAGAAATTTATGCCGCTACTCGCTTAATCGTGGCTCCCAATTGCGCAAGCTTTTCTTCAATGCACTCATAGCCTCTGTCGATATGATAAATTCTATCTACCATCGTGGTACCTTGTGCTACCAACCCTGCTAACACCAAACTCGCAGATGCTCTTAAATCCGTTGCCATCACCGGCGCTGCGGTTAAATGCGGCACACCTTCTATAATGGCAGTATTTCCATTTAATTGAATATTCGCCCCCATGCGTCTTAATTCATGCGCATGCATAAACCGATTTTCAAATACGGTTTCAGTTAATATACCTTGTCCTTCGGCAATGGTATTGAGCGCCATAAATTGCGCCTGCATGTCGGTAGGAAAACCTGGATAGGGCTCAGTACAAATGTCCACCGCTTTAGGACGGTTGCCTCTCATGTCTAAGCTTATCCAATCTTCGCCTGTGGAAATATGTGCACCGGCTTCTTCTAATTTTTGTAAAACGGATTCAAGAATATTGCCGCGCGTCGATTTAGCAACAATGCGCCCCCCTGTCATGGCACCAGCAACTAAATAGGTACCGGTTTCAACACGATCAGGTAATACGGTATAAGTGCCACCCGATAAACTTTCTACCCCTTCAATGGTAATCGTTGGTGAGCCATGACCCTGAATTTTGGCGCCTAATTGATTTAAAAAATTGGCTAAATCCTGCACTTCAGGCTCCCGAGCCGCATTTTCAATAATGGTAGTTCCTTTTGCTAGAACAGCAGCCATCATGAGGTTTTCAGTGCCTGTGACAGAAACGATATCAAACTTAAGACGTGCGCCTTTTAAACCATTTTTGGCAACCGCTTGAATATATCCGCCCTCAACTGCAATTTCTGCACCCATTTTTCGCAAGCCTTCGACATGGAAGTCAACCGGTCTTGGTCCAATCGCGCAGCCGCCCGGTAGTGAAACCGTCGCATGGCCATATTTAGCAACGAGCGGCCCCAGCACTAAAATAGAAGCCCGCATGGTGCGCACTAATTCATAAGGCGCATAAGGCTGATTTACCCCACGCGCTTCAACTTCGATGTTGAGTCCTTCTGAAACCGTTAAATTGGCACCCATTTGACCAAGCAATTTCATCATGGTTGTCACATCATTTAAATGGGGAACATTTTTGATAATGACACTGTTATCGGTGAGTAAACAACCGGCTAAAATAGGCAGAACGCTATTTTTCGCACCCGAAATTCTCACATCGCCAAAAAGGGGCGCGCCCCCGGTAATTAAATGTTTATCCATAATACGTTTTATTCTCTTTTATTTTTCTACTTCAGTTGGTGTTTTTGCTTTAATAGTTAAAGCATGTATATTGCCGTTGTGAATGTTGTTGCCTAGCGTGCTGTAAACAAGTCGTTGACGCGCCAATAGTCCCATTCCTTCAAACGTTTTTGCGATAACAAATGCCTCAAAATGCCTGCCATCACCACTCACCATTACCTGAGAGTCTGGGAGGTTACTTTCAATCATTTTTTTTATTTCATCTGGCTGCATACGGTTTGCTCTTGTCTCGCTGGATTATAACTGATTCACTGCAATGCTTGCATCGCTCTTCTCAAAACCTTCTGCTTCAATCACCTTATTCAAGCAAGCATCTTGCTGTAAGGTTTTCTTATTGATCTTATAAGTTACAAAGCTAAACCTATTTGGCGCATAAGCAACCTTATCAAATGCATTAGGGCAGGCCCCAATGAGAGAAATCAGTTGTGCTGACGCTGGACCATCAATCACATTTTCACTCACGGTAAAAACGTAATCAGGATTTTTTCTTCTTAGCTCATCTACAAGCGCCGCTTGGTTATAGTTAACATAACGGGGGTAGTCTGGCGTGGTTAATTGAGTATGTTTATAAAAAAGGCCATATATATAGCGCGAAGGCACCCACAATAAAGCGTTAGGATCAGAATAAACCTTGCTATAAATAAAATCCGCATCTTTTCCAAAATAACGCTGCAAACTTAAGCGGCCACCAGAATATAAACTGATCCTGCCCTTTTCTACCCATGCACCTTGAACAAATAACAAACCACCCATTATCACACTGACACCCACAATGCCCACAAAGCACTGCTTTTGTCTATGCGCTAGCCACGTCCAAAAACGCTGCCACCCTTCCCAACTGGTTACTTTTGCCGGCAAGGCATAACCACTTGCCGCAATAACAAAGAAGGCCAATGCGATGAGATGTTGCCCTAAACGCAAATGATAAGCCCCAAAAAAGAACCAACAAAGCATACTTGGGATCATAAAAAACACAACGATATTACGTAGTGTTCTATCGGTTTTGCAGCTTATCCAGGAGACCACAAAAAGAATAAACAAGAAGGGTTGGTGGATAAAATATTTATTGATAGAAAATAACAGTTGCGAGAACAGATCCCTGTCCTTAATGGACAGCCACAATACACCCCGGTTATGGTGAAATTCTCTACCCTCACCTAAAACCCACCATAGGCCGCCTGCTATTAAAACAAGCGCTAAGGCTCTAAAGGGAAGTTTAGGCTGGCCTTTCACCGTAAAACTTAATAGTAACGGTAAAGAAAACAAAACCCACAACAGGGCTGGCTGCTTTGCATGCGCCGCTGTAATGCCACACATAACAGACCATAACGCTAATAGCCATGGCTTTATGTGAAAATCAGGCTTTTGTTGGCTTTGCCAAAACAAAGCAATCGAGACTAACAAGCATCCGCTCATGACAGGATCGGCATAGCCATCATCAAAAAACTGCTCTAAACCAACAAACGCCAACACATACAGTAGAAGAACCAAATAAGTTCCTAAATGTGCCGCCATACGTTGGCGATAGGCCATGGCAATAGCGGTGAGCATCGCAAAGGGAAATACAATTAAGGTTGCTCGCACGGGCAGTTGTAATTCGAGATCCCCAACGATGTGATAACAAAAAGCCAAAATTTTAGGGAACAACTGAGGGTAAGGCGCGCCGGTGTGTGAAAAATCAATGGGTTCAAGAAAATAATGCTGAATTGCCCAAAAATTCCAACTATAGATTTCATCGCCACGCTCAAAAGCATGTGTCCCTAATTTAATAAAGTAAGGGAATAATAAAATCGCATGGAACAAATAAATAAAGGCATCGATACTAGACCAAGCGAAGGTGTCTCTTTCTATGGTTCGCTTAACGCGCACAATGGCGATGGCTGCTAAACCAAGTGCTATCCCTGTTGCAACGGGGGTTGTTAATAGCCCTAAATAAAGAAATAAACTCGCTAGAGCATAAATAATACAAACACTTAAAATGGGAACCGCAAAAGCGGTTCTTGGGCTGGTAATGATCTTGGGAAAAAACGCCAAAGATGGCAAGCTATAAACAAAGACCCAAATAAGTAAACAGTAGATAATATACATAACTTAAGATTCTGCTAAAGGTAAAATATGTTCTAAGCCACTAACCCGACCAATTTGCAACATTTGCACCGGCAAGTGAGTGAAAAGAAGCTGAGTTTCTTTCGCTTTACCCTCTCGAAGCAGCGCCGTTAAAAAGGCAAGACTCGCGCTATCGCATTTTTCAATACCGCTAAAGTCGACTTCTATTTTTGCTTTACTGGGTAATAACTTGCTGCAAGTTGATAATGCAGACATGACCGTTTCCTGGGTTAAATCCCCAGCAACCATCAACGTTTTATCCTTAAGATTAACCGTTATCTTATTCACCGTAGTGGCTTTTCATTATGTTTATGTAAACGATCACTTAGCGAATCAAGTCCTTTTTGTTGAATTTCTTGGGCAAATTGAGATTGAAAGCCTTTCAGCAAACTCACGCCTTCAATGCTAATATCATAAACAAGCCATTGACTACCTTGTTTTGCCATACGATAAGTTACTTTAATCGCTTCTCTGCCAGGTTCTTTAATCATACTGGAAACCAACACGCGATCTTTACCTTGAATACCGCCTCTGATGGGCAAATATTCTATTGTTTGATTATTATAAGCACGAAGTGTGCTGGCATAAGTACGCACCAGTAAATCTTTAAATTCTTTGCTGAAACGCTCGCGTTGCGCCTCAGAAGACCTTTGCCAAGCTTGTCGGCCTGCTACCCAGTGCGCCATCGCATCCCAATCTATATGTGGAACCAAAATTTTATCAATAATGGGATAAATAAGATCAGGGCTAGAACGAAGCTCTGCGTCATTTTGTTTCAACGCCGTGATCACTTCTTGCGTGACCCGCTTTAACATGGCATCTGGCGCCTCTTGGGCAACAACCGCCGTTGATAGCAGGAAGGTCAAACATAAGAGGATGACACGAGAGAATAATAAATGCATAAGATACCCTTAAAACTTAAATGCGTGGTTTATTTTATACCGCTCGCTTGGCTTGAGAAAAATTTGGAAACTAATTCTTCTAATACAACGGCCTTGTTGGTGTTTTCTAAGGGAATACTATCCCCCGCTTTTAAAAATTCCTGATTAAACCCTGGGTTTAAACCAATGTAATTATCACCCAACAGCCCTGCCGTTAAAATGCTGGCGGTTGTGTCTGTGGGGAGATTACTTACCGCGTTATCAATTATTAGGGTTACTTCAGCAACATATTTTTCATCGTTAAAGTCAATCGATATCACACGACCAATCGGCACGCCAGCAATACTAACGCGTGCTCTTGGTTTTAGCCCGCCCACATTTTCAAACTCTGCCTTAAGAGCGTATCCATCTTTGACATATATTTCGCTAAGGCCACTCACCTTAATCGCCATCATCATAAAGGCAGCTATACCCAATAGAAAAAATAAGCCAACGGCTATTTCTATGGTACGTTTTTGCATTAATCCACTCCTCCAAACATCATTGCGGTTAGCAAGAAATCCAGGCCTAGTATGGCCAAAGATGAAAATACCACGGTTCGAGTAGTGGCGCGTCCAATTCCTTCTGAAGTTGGCTGGCACACATACCCTTGATACACTGAAATCCAGGTAACGACGGTACCAAACACAATGCTTTTAATAATGCCATTTAAGATATCTTCATGAAAATTAACAGAAGATCGCATATTAGACCAAAAGGCACCATTATCAACCCCTAGCCATTGTACGCCCACCATATGGCCACCATAGATAGCAACACAACTAAAGATTAAGGCAAGTATGGGTAAAGAAATCTGGCCAGCCCAAAAGCGTGGCGCGACAATTCGGCGTAAGGGATCTACCCCTAACATTTCCATACTAGAAAGCTGCTCGGTTGCCTTCATCAATCCAATTTCTGCCGTTAGTGCAGAACCTGCCCTACCCGCAAACAGTAAGGCGCCCACAACGGGGCCTAATTCTCTGACTAAACTTAAAGCAATTAATTGTCCTAGTGCTTGTTCTGCGCCAAATTTAACCAAGATAGTGTAACCTTGAAAACCAAGTACCATCCCGATAAAAAGTCCAGAAACCACCATGATAATCATCGACATGACACCCACATTAAAAATTTGTGGGATAAGTAATCTAAAACTTTTAATAAAGGTAGGGCGACCAATGAGTGCTTGGATTAGAAAAAAAACAGTGGTACCTGATACACCCAAAAAATGTAACACCCGATGCCCAATTGACTGAACCGTTGCTAACAAGCCTATCCTCCCATCAACTCAGATGCATAATTTGCTGCCGGATAATGAAAAGGCACAGGACCATCCGGAAAGCCATGCATAAATTGTTGCACCCATTGTGATTCATGCTGCTTTATTTCTTGTGGGGTTCCGTGTCCTACGACTTTGCCTTGCGCGATGACATAGATGTAATCAGCAATGCTCGCTGTTTCAATCACATCATGAGAAACAATAATGCTCGTTAAGCCCAAGGCATCATTAAGGAGACGAATGAGCTTCACCAATACCCCCATGGAAATAGGATCCTGTCCGGCAAAAGGTTCGTCATACATAATGAGCGTTGGATCTAAAGCAATAGTTCGTGCCAAGGCAGCTCGTCGTTGCATCCCGCCTGACAGTTCAGACGGCATTAAATTTTTTGCACCACGCAACCCGACCGCATTTAATTTCATGAGAACAATATCGTGAATTAAAGGTTCGGATAAATGCGTGTGCTCTCTTAAGGGAAAAGCCACATTATCAAAAACGGATAAATCGGAAAATAACGCCCCACTTTGGAACAGCATCCCCATTTGCCTGCGAACCCGGTAGAGATCGGGACGATTTAAGGTTGGGATATTTTCACCATTCACTAAGATGGTGCCCGCATCGGGTAATAATTGTCCCCCGATGAGTCGCAGCAACGTGGTTTTACCACTGCCGCTTGGCCCCATAATGGCAGTTACCTTTCCCATAGGGACATTAATATCAATATCGTCGAAGATCACCCTACGGTGACTGTTATTACCCCAACTAAAAGTGAGGTTTCGAATTTCTATTATATTCTCATGCTTCATCGCAGTCGCTTTTCTTACTGTGCTTCGCACTTATGTGTTTGAATACTTTATTATAAGCGGCATACTATTTTAACACAGCCTGCTCATAATGCTTGCTAAAAAAATATACCTGCCCCCCCTTTAAGGTTGAAAATGATACTATTAGTTTATTTTTGGCTAACAAATGTTATATTTCCAATAAGTCGACAATATGTTTGTAAGAAAACTAAGAAATAAGATCCTGTCATGACAACCGAACTTGTATCGCTGGATGAGAAATTTATCTATCAGGGTAAACGCGTTATCGATATCGAAGCAAAGGCTATTTTAGCCCTACAGAGTAGGGTAGATGCCTCTTTTAGTAAGGGTTGCCATTTGCTCCTGTCTTGCATTGCGCGTAAGGGAAGAATCGTCGTTATCGGCATGGGGAAGTCTGGTCATATTGGCCGTAAATTTGCCGCCACCTTGGCAAGCACGGGAAGCCCCGCTATTTTTGTCCATCCTGCTGAAGCAAGCCATGGCGATATGGGCATGATTACCGAAAATGATGTGGTGATTGCCATTTCAAATTCAGGCGAAACAGAAGAAATTTTATTAATTTTACCGTTGATTAAACGACTAGGTGTACCCCTGTTAACGTTCACCGGCAATAAACTATCAACCATCGCCAAATGCGCCACCGTTAATATTGATATCAGCGTAGAGAAAGAAGCCTGCGCGTTAGGCTTAGCGCCTACTTCCAGCACCACAGCAACCTTAGTCATGGGCGATGCCATCGCCATTGCCTTACTCGATGCGCGCGGTTTTAGCAGTGAAGATTTTGCTTTTTCACATCCTGGTGGAAAACTCGGCCGGCGTTTGCTACTTAAAGTGGATGATCTCATGCACACAGGCAATGATGTTCCCATCGTTTCTTCTACTGCAACCGTCAAAGCGGCGCTCATGGAAATGACACGCTGTCGTTTAGGCATGACGGGCGTGGTCGATGAAGCCAATACCCTCGTTGGGCTCTTCACAGATGGCGATCTAAGGCGTGCCTTTGAAAATAACCTTGATATTAACAATACCCAAATAACTCATGTAAT
>CAZHSJ010000104.1:0-9781 GCA_964535225.1 Uncultured Candidatus Berkiella sp.
ACTATAAACCATATTGTAATAAGGAGAGCCTGATGCAAGGCAGATAGTTTTGATAGAGAGCAGCATGTTTTTTGCTGGCATGGCATCGATATGTTCTGTAATAGCCTTTGACTTATTTTTAAAATGTACTACCAACTGGCCAAATCGTTCTTCAACAATCCTGATATGAACTTCATGTAATTTAACATATTCAGATTTTTTATCAGCGGCTAGTTTTATTAATGCTGTGCGCCATGCCTGACATAGTGATATACAATCATTCAGTTCAGTTAAAGCAGCGTTACAGTCATCAAATTTTCCATTTTTTCCTTGGAAGTATAATATGGTTGATCCGGCGAGTGGCACCAATGCTTTTTCGAAATCCCCTGTTTTAGACTGATGTAACACAAGTTGAGCTAGATCATTAATTGAGTTAACCTTATATGCTCTTGCTAAAGTTTGCAGAGGCGCTGCACTGTTACTTAAAAGCTGTATCAGCGCATCATCTAGCATATACATCACATCTTTACTTTTTTTGAATTCTTCTAATGAGACATTGTAATTTTTTTGAGCAACCTCTTCTTCTTGAATTTTTTGTGCTATCTTCTTTGCGTTTACCTGACATGCTCTCACTAATTTTTTTGTGTTTTTGCTAAGATAAGCAATAATATTTTTTCTTTCTATAAGCGCTGAGGAAATACAGGTTACATCACTACAGACAAAGCCAATTTGACAGATTTTTTTTAGGACATTTAGATGATCTACTAATATATCGTAGGCCTGTTGCTTAACCGCACCATGCCACTGTGCCGTTTCCTTAGTAAGATTTTGAGATAATAGGCTATCAAGAAATTCTTGAGCTTGTGGCAAGTACTGGGAATACAGTTGGTAATTTGCTTTGATTAACCCAATTAGCTGAACATATTTTCCCGTTATTTGCTTCGGTTCGCCATGCATTATAACATTATAATATCCTGAGAGTACTCTTGTTAATAACGCAGAAATCATTAAGCAAAAATATGCCCTACTGTATTGCGTTCCAGGCTCACCCATTTTTAAATGCGTTAAACAAAAGTGTAAAATATTGACGGCATTTTGAAACTGCGCTGGCGTTGTTGCTGCATTATTTAAAGCGTCGTTTGCAATTCTATAAATAGCTGCAAAAGATATTCCTTCTTTGTTTAGCAGATCAGCATATTTATTGTAAATTGCTTTATCTTCCGCATAGGCTGGCAAAGCTAATTGTCCAATTTGCGCAAAAAATGCTTCCATTCTTAGGGCGCCTTCAGACAACCTTGCAGCTTCTTTTGCTTTTTCATGCTGAACTTGAATTAATAAAATGTTTTCACCAGCTCTATTAAGATCGCTCGTGGCATCAAATTCACCAATATTAACGGTCTTAAAGTTTGAAATAATTTTTTCATCTGTTGTTCCTATTTCAAAACTTAACTTTTCTATTATTTCTGGCAACTTATCGCACTGACCTGTTGTAAGCAAAAACGCTGCATGATAGTGCTGAATATTCAACAGTGACATATAGGTAAGCCAAAGTGAAAATCGGTGCTGGTATCGCTTAGTACTTTCTTTATTTTTTCTTTCACATAAAAGCGTTAATAATTGTTTTATTTGAGGGGAGTAAAAAGATATTACATCGTACAGGAATGAAAGCTGTCCTTTAAGATAGTCTTTTTCTTTTGGCAGCAGCCCTTCTAAGGCATAAGCTTGTGTGAGCGATGAATACAACTCCATCAAATTGTGCCATACATAGTATTTTACAATTTGTGCGTTTTCTGTTTTATGTATGTTTTCTGGTAGTGCACATAAAACCGTGTGAAAAACCTTTATTCGGTTAAAATCTTGTATAAATGCTGTCTCAACATTTACCTCATGATGATGAGGGGGGATTTTTTCTAATAAAATACTATCTACTTTTTCATAAGTGAGCTTATTATCGTTTAGCCACTTCTGAATTGGATAATCTTTCGCAAATTGTGTATAGGCAGTTACAGTAAGGCTTAATGGTAGGTGACAGGCTTTAACAACAAACTCACTCAGTTGTTTTTCATCATTGGTTTGTTGCGCTTTTTTAGTACTTTGAGGTGTTGGAGATTGTTTCATTGAATTGCCAAATAAATGTCAACTATTTATATAGGCCGGGTAGTTTACCACTATGTAGTTAATTATCTAGGTAGGTTAATTCAGATCTATTTGTTTTTATTACATCAATAAGTTTGGTAGCTATGTTTTGCAAATTAAGAAGAAGTTGGGGCAGCTTAAAAGCTGCCCAGATTAGTTTATTTTTACGTTTAGTTAATTACCAGAACGCCCTGCCGATTCTTATCGGTCATTTCAACAGGATTAACACTATTGGCTATTTTAGCTGCTTCCCTTGCTTGTGCTTTAACATGCTGCTGCTTAGCATCAAACAAAGCAGTAAACACAGCTGGTTTTTGAGCCTGACAGGATGAACAACAGATAATATGCTCACCTTCTAAAACAACCTCTTTGCTTGCACCTTTCTCTTCTACTATAGCCGCAAACCTAAACATTGGGCTAACTTTAGCGACAGCAGGTTGCTTTTTCTGCTTAGCAGCTTCTTTCGCTTTTGCATCGTTTACTGTTGGTTGCGGATTGAGTTCAGCTTGTCTTGCTAAATCGTTAGCTTTAGGCAAGGCGATGTTATCACAGCCAAGCACCACAACATCATCACCATGCTCTTTATAAAGCTTGATCAATTCGCTCACCAAACGCTTCTCAGCGCACGCTTTATCATAAAAAGGCATTACTTGTGATAAATCAGGACCTTGCTCAATGACTGTTCCGTCTTTCTCAACAACAGTTCTAGGTGGTGCAATTGGATTCGTTGTACCTGTTAACCCTTTACCCACTTGTTTTAATAACAAGTCAATAACCGGTGATGCGCCCACGTATCTGTAGGTAAAGCCATTAAATTCTGGAGATCTGCGCGAAAAGTCTTCTAATATTTTGTGCGCGTTAATACTATTCGCACTCTCTATTTCAGCACCAGACATAGCCACTAAACATTCCAGTCTATCTTGCGCCCCTTGTTTACCTTTAATTCGAACGGGAATAAAGGATAAACAGCTGTAAGTACCGCCTTTAGCAACAAAGGCCTTGATTTGTGCTTGCTCATTGCAATAGTCCTGATAAGTATTCTTCAGCGCTTTTGCCGCAGGAATAACCTCTGGATAGTAAGCTTTAATAAATGACTCTTTATAAACAGCCAAGTTAACTTTCACTTCTTCTAAAAGTACATCGAATGAAGCAAGTTGATTTGCTGCAGCTTCCCTTTGTGCAATCAGCGCTGTACATTCTTTATCTTGATTATAATATTCTTCAAGCCTTTCGAAATGTTTTTTATTTTGCTCAGCATTTAACTCTTTATTTCTTTTACTTAAAGACTCGTTTAAGGCTTTAAGTTCTTCTTTGTTTAGATCTTCTCGTTCTGTTGCTTTTATCGGAACAAATTTGTTTACCACTAATTGATTAGCTTTGTTAAATTCTTCTCGAAGAATATTTTTGCGCGCTTTAATATCTTCGTTTATTTTTTTAATACGCGCTTCTAATTCCGGTTTGGCCAACGCTTTTTCTTTAGCAATATTGGCAGCAAATTCACGTGTTTTTTGACATGTGAGAAATATGGTTTCAACGGTGTTTAAATTGGCATCACTTTCAAATTTATAGCCATTTTTTCTTAAGAACCCAAGTAAGTAGTGTTCGGCAAAAGACAATTTTTCAATTAAATGTTCTCTTTGGCCTTTGCTATCTTCTCTTATTTTTAGTTTTTCTAAGCGAGTGGTTGCATCTTCAATCCCTGCTTGTATCGTTCTAACGGAACTAGCTCGCGGCTTTGAAGGCATAGCTTCCGGCTTACGAGTCCCATTCGCTATATCCATAATACTGGGAGACGCCATGAATAGATCAAAATCATCTGCAACAAGGGCAAGATCATGAAAGTATTTACCATCTTGATTTTTTTGTGTAAAGGAAGACTCAGCATAATAGGCTCTTGGCAATAATCGAATGAGTTCTTCTTTCATTGCTTGCGCTTGACCGACTGTTTTATCATTTTGCGCAGCTAACATCTGTGTTGCTAAAACAGGATTGCTATACAAATTGCTAAGAAAATTATTCGATAACCCTTTCGTTAAGTCGTTTTCTGCAAAATAATATTTACTGTCTTGCGAATGGTACACACCTAGTGAATTAAAGTGATCTTGAGCAAGTGCTTCTAACGCCTTGTCTCTGGCTTCACGCATCATCGCATCATCAGATAATCTGTTATTAGGTAACTTTTGTGCTTCTCTTGCTTGAATTTGTGCTAACTGGTTTTTAATATTAAGAAACATTTTTTCGAAAATATTACCTTTACCCATAATAATACTTTCAATGTCTGCTCTAAAGGGGGCCACATTTTCTTGTGCTACACCGGCACGTGTAAGGATGTAGTTTAATATTTCATCTTGTAAGCCATTTTGTGCATCATTTGTACTTAGAGCAACAGATAATACAGCTTGGCCGTCATGCATTTGAGGGGGCAATAGAGCAGATAAATCTTGATCTGCGCCAAACACATCGTTAGCATCTACAGGTTGAACTTGTCCAGCATCACTTCTTGCTAATTCAACAAGACGATCTGTGTATAAAAAACCTAAATTATTTTGTCCGTCACCAATCATAACACCCTCACTACCTCAAAATTTTATAACCATACACTTCCTTATTTATTTTCCTTTTTAAATTTTATATAAACTTTATAAACGGATAGCTTTAAATTTGATACGAATTACAGATAAACGGTTTTTAGAACCAGATAAGTGCGATAAAAGGCGGTTTTGTTTACTTTTGTTGCTTATCGCTTTAGCGGTGTTTTATGTAGCAGGTTCTTTAGATTTTTAAATAAAACTTGTCGCTCAAACATGACCGTTTATCGGGAATTTTGTGAGTTGGTCAATTAAGGTCTGTAAGATCTTTATTCTTAACCCCTAAAGTATTAGAATGGGCGACTAATGCATTTACAACTGCTGTTTTCCTGATTGATTCAGCATTGCGTGAAAATACACCGTTTCAATAATGAGGATCCACATGCTTCAGGGTGCTAATCGTAAGGCAGACTTTAAAAATGAGGTGGTGTTAGGAAATAAGGACTATCTCAATCGTAATTGGGCTAGTGCAGGTTCACATTATTTTAATGCTATCAGCGAAATAGATCGCCAACTGCAAACTTCGAAGGACAAAGCATTACCGCCCCAAATCCGCAACCTTTATGAAAATGTTGTTTTTGCCCGCATTGAATGTCTTATTGAATTATCCCATTTTGCTGATGCACAGGCTGAGTTGAGCAAACAACCCTTTATGTCTGAACCTCAATATGCTACACGAAAGAATTTTCTCCAGGGCAGAATTTTCCTTGGTCAAAAAAATTATAAAGGTATTACTGATCTTTTTAAAAACCCAGTCCCGGATAAAAAGGAATTTGATCGTTATTATCTTGATTCGCTTTTACTCACAGCAAGCGCGAGTATTGCTGACAAAAATCATGATACAGCAAATACTGTTTTAACAATGGCTAAGGATTAT
The DNA here is from genome assembly GCA_964535225.1 of Uncultured Candidatus Berkiella sp. Lineage (GTDB taxonomy): Bacteria > Pseudomonadota > Gammaproteobacteria > Berkiellales > Berkiellaceae > Berkiella. The sequence goes on from CAZHSJ010000104.1 coordinate 5,581, forward strand.
CTGACAAAGCATCTGTTGGTTGAAGATGCAGCTTATTTGCAGTTTCAGGTTTATTTCTACCTGGCATTAGCAGCAAAATCAGCTCCTAATGTAATTGTTGCACACCAATACATTGAAAAGTGCCTTGGTTTATTTTATGACAATTGTAAAACAGACAAACCCTCTTTTGATGTAAAATTTGCAGTTGCTGGCCTTATGTTGCTATGTGAAGTTATTAATTCTTCTGATGACTTGTATACGCATGATGATATTCTTTCTATGGTGGACAAAATTGCCGAACTGCTACCGAAAATTCATACCGCGCTTAATGAAGACACCCGGCGAAATGCTGTTTATGCGTTAATAAATGGCATTAAATTAAATCTCACCTTAAATAATGGCTCTGCTGCACATCGGCAGTTAAACCTGCTGTTATCCCTTGAAGTTCAACCACCTAATAAGCTAAATGCCAATATTTTTATCGCGGCAGCAAATTATTATTTTGATCGTGATTTTCTGAACATTGAGCTTGCCACAAAATTTACCAACTTAGCTAAACGCTACCTTCCAATTCCCAGAGATCCCTTCGCTCAAGCAGAACTCCTTATTTTAGATCTTTTAAAGCACTTGCATGAAAACAATATTGAAGATGCTAAACAAAGTTTTTGTGATTTAGAAAAATTGATAAAAGATGAAAATGATGAAAATAAAGTAAAGTTACAAAGATTATTTCAAAAGCACCTCCCCTCACTTCCCCAAAATTATGAAAGCAAAGATGTTGAATTTTTTACAGATCTTTGTGCCTTAGGATTAGAAGGCACCTCTTTGGCACCAAATCCAGAAGGTGATTACCCACCCTGCTATACACCGCAACGATCCGCTTTAGCGGTGCAATCCACCGATTCGCCTGTGTTAACACACCCTCAAGTGCAGAATAAAAGAAGCTCAAACAAAGGAAATTATTTTTAAGCTCAAATAGGTTATTTTAGCTTAACGCCTAATTCTCAAATTTGTTATTTAACTTGCCATTAGCTTTTGCTTGCATCAGCAATCATTTTTACTCAACGTTTAAGTGGATGTCCTTTAGCGGCTTGAACCATACCAGGTTAAGTGTAAGATATTGGAATGAAAAAACTTCTTACACTTGTCTTGGTTCTAACTCATTTCACCTTGGCACAGGCACATGAATTACATCGCCCCAAAGTGGGGCTGGTGTTAAGTGGTGGTGGCGCAAGGGGCGCTGCGCACATTGGTGTTATCGAAGCCCTAGAAGAAATGCAGATCCCCATCGATTTTATCGTGGGAACCAGTATGGGCGCCGTTATCGGTGGCTTATATGCAAGTGGCGTCCCGATTGAACAAATTAGGCATGATTTCTCAACGCTGAATTGGGATGATATTTTTAGTATCAACATCAAAAGAACCGATCTGTATTACCGTCGTAAACTTGATTCCGATATTTTTATTCTAAAAAACTTTATTAGTTACTCCCAGGGGCAATTTCGGATCCCAAGTGGCATTATTACCGGGCAAACCTTATATGAAGAGTTCAATAATTATGTACTGCCCCAAAACCCCATTGATAGCTTCGCCAACTTAGCCATTCCTTTTAAAGCGGTTGCTACTGATATTATCACGGGAAAGCCTGTTATTTTAGAGGAAGGTGATATTGCCCTGGCTCTGCTTTCAAGCATGGCGGTGCCTGGGATCATTTCACCCGTAAATATGAATGGCTATTTGCTTGTTGATGGTGGTGTAAGCTGTAATTTACCTATTGAAATTGCTAAACAAATGGGCGCTGATGTTGTTATTGTGGTGGATGTAAGCACCCCCTTATATACCAAAGCGCAAATTGTTGATCTCACCAGCGTGCTTGGGCAATTAAGCAATATTCTCACCTATAACAATATGGTGATGAGCAAATCTAAATTGACGGTTCATGATATTTTGCTTATTCCTTCTTTAAACGATGTGGACACAAGCGATTTTTCAAAATTTTACCAAACAATATTGCCAGGAAAACTTGTTGCCTATCAACATAAAGAAAAACTCATGGCGCTTTCTTCTCATCATCCATCGCAGATCCCTTATCTTGAGCCAAAAGAAGAGCCTATTAAAATAAATGAAGTTCAGGTAAAAACTGAAGATACCTTACAGCAGGACACCTATTTTCATTACCTTGATTTCGAAAGCCAAGACGTAACCCCACCCGAAGTTGGGCAGAAAATTGATAAGCTTTATGGCTTGAGTATTTTTGAGCGCATTTATTATGGCCAAGAACCAAATGGCGAGGATTTTACCTTGGTGGTTGAACCTCAAAAAACGCCGAATGATCCTGTATATTTTCAGGGGAGTTTACTCCTAGACACCGATTTTAACACGGTAAACAATTTTGGCATGGTTATTGGCGTTACTAATCAGCAAGTAAATTCCTTACTGGGCGAGTGGCGAATTTTAGCCACTATTGGTTATGGCGAAGAGTTATTTGCTGAATTTTATCAGCCACTTTCAAGCGATTTAACCTGGTTTGTTAACCCTAGCCTTTCTATTTCACGCACCCCGTTTACTTATTTTTATGATTATGATCCTGTGGCCATTTATCTTAATACGCTAGGGAAATTATCCTTTGCTGTGGGCAGAAATTTTTCGAATTGGGGAAGAGTTACGGCCTTTTGGCAATTTCAAAATAATGACTTAAAACGCCGCACTGGGCCTGAATTTCTTCCTGATGGCCACTCCCAATCTGGTGAGGTTGGCCTAAACCTAGAATGGGACACCGTTGATAACATTTATTTCCCTCATCATGGTATAAGAGGGCATGTTACCTTAAGCCAATTTGATGATAGCTATGGCGGGGATGCTCATTTTTCACAATTAAAAATAACCAATCTTGGCGCGCTTTCTTGCGGCAAACATTCATTTGTTTTAGGCGGACTTTATAACCGCACCTTAGACGACGATGTGCCAACGTACCCTCAAAAATTCTTTTTAGGGGGGTTGTATGAGCTAACGGGGCTTTCTAGTAACGAACTTTTTGGTAATAATTCTGCACTCCTCACTGCCATTTATTATTATCGTTGGAAGAACTTGCATCTTGTTCCCAACCGCCCTTTACCCATTTATGTTGGGGTTTCGCTAGAAAAAGGGAAAGTGTGGGGGCAGCCTAATTTATCGCAAAATGATTTCGTGGGTTCAGGCAGCGCCTTTATTGCTGCTGACTCTATTCTTGGACCAATTTACCTTGCCATGGGTGCAACGGATACCGGGCATAAAGCTATTCATTTAACCTTACGACCGGTTTTTGGTAAATAAGATCTTCATTAACAGTATCTTTACCAACACTTAAAGCGCTATCTGATTTATAGAGTGGTAAATATGATCTTTTTTTGCTGGGAGAAGAAACGGTCACTACAACGGCCGTTTCCTGAACAGTACCTTCTAAGCGCTTTTTAAGCGCTTCATTTTCCGCTTGCAATAGCATGTTTGCTTGTTTTAATTGCTGTATTTCTTTTTTGGCTTGGATTAATTCATTTTTAAGTGTACCCACTTGAGTATTTGCTATTAATCTTGCTAATTCTTTATTCCTGCGAGAAATTGTCGCAGAAATTCTATTCCTTTCACGACGCGAATCATCCTTGCTTAAGGAGGTGTTATTAAGTAATAAGTCATTTTCTTTTTTTAACTTATCAATTTCTATTTTAAGCCCCATTATCTGATCCGTTTTCTTTTCACTCATATCATTTGGTACATACTCATCCTCATCATCTTCTTCTTTTTCTTTTTTAAGTTTGTGATCGGCCTTTGGCTCAGGGGCAGCTTGTGTGCTTGTACGAATGGACACTTTTATTTGTGTAGTTTCTTGCTCCTGTATTTCTGCAGGCAATAATGCCCCCCCCGCAAGCGCCAAATCCGGGTCAAACTCAAAAGCAAAAGGTTCAAACTCAAATCCGTCTTCGGAAAATATGTCTTTGAAAATGTCCTCAAAAGCTACTTTAGGGCCCGAGGTTGCCATAATACCACTCTCCAACAAAATATTTAGTTAAACAACAAATAATGGGTTGGGATTATATCAGATTTTAGACAACTTGATAACATCGATTTAATTTAAAACAAGCGCGGAGCATGCTACTTATTATCAGGCACCGCTAAACGGGAATATTTCCAAAATCCAGGCAGTAAGAGGGTGCTGAGCATAACCCCTAGTACACATAAACTGCCCCCA